>NZ_MUXB01000103.1:0-79106 GCF_001994935.1 Herbaspirillum sp. VT-16-41 | reverse complement strand
CGACAGCCCGGCTGGACCGCCGCCGACGATGACCACGTCGTATTCCATGGATTCGCGAGGGCCGTATTGTGCGAGCACGTTCTGTATCGTCATCGCCTTATCCCAGCTGCGCAACCAGTTCAGGCAATACCTCGAAGAGATCTCCCACCAGGCCATAATCGGCAACCGAGAAGATCGGTGCGTCGGCATCCTTGTTGATCGCCACAATGACCTTCGAATCCTTCATCCCCGCCAGATGCTGAATCGCGCCCGAGATCCCGACGGCGATGTACAGCTCCGGCGCCACCACCTTGCCAGTCTGGCCGATCTGGTAATCGTTGGGCACATAGCCGGCATCCACTGCCGCACGCGACGCGCCCAGCGCCGCGTTGAGCTTGTCGGCCAGCGGCTCGAGCAGCGCCGCGTAATGCGCGCCGGAACCGAGACCACGTCCGCCGGATACCACGATCCTTGCCGACGCCAGCTCCGGCCGGTCTGACGCAATGGTCTGTCGCGAGATCAGCCGCGAGAGACCTGTATCTTCCACGGCGGCGATTGTCTCGATGAGGGCCCGGCCTCCTTCGAGGGGCGCTGCCTCGAAGGCAGTAGCACGCACCGAAATTACCTTGATGGGATCGGAAGACCTGACGGTGGCAATCACGTTGCCCGCGTAGATCGGCCGCTCGAAGGTGTGCGCATCCACCACCCTGGTGATTTCCGATACCTGCGCCACGTCCAGCAATGCCGCCACCCGTGGCAGGACATTCTTGCCGGTCGCTGTCGCCGTGGCCATGACGTGGGAAAATGCCCCGGCCAACGTGACCACCTGCGCCGCCACATTCTCTGCCAGGCCATCGGCGAAACAGGGCGCGTCTGCTACCAGCACCCGCGCCACCCCGGCCACCTTCGCGGCCGCCTGGGCCACTGGTTCGCACTGCCAGCCGCAGACCAGCAAGGTAATGTTGCCACCGCATTCCCTGGCCGCCGTCACGGCATGCAGGGTCGCGCTCTTGAGTGATTGGTTATCGTGTTCGACAATGATCAGCACTGACATGGATAGTCCTCAGATGACGTTGGCTTCATTTTTCAGCTTGGCGACCAGAGCGGCGACGTCCACCAGCCTGACCCCTGCGCTGCGAGCAGGCGGTTCTGCCACCTTCAGGGTGGTCAGCCCGACCGCAACGTCGATCTCCAGCGCCTGGGGAGTGAGCACCTCCAGCGGCTTCTTCTTGGCCTTCATGATGTTGGGCAGGGTGACGTAGCGCGGCTCATTCAACCGCAGGTCGGTCGTGATTACCGCGGGCAGCTTCAGGGCGATGGTTTCCTGGCCGCCATCCACTTCGCGTGTAGCAATGACTTCATCTCCGGCCACTTGCAACTGGGAGGCAAAGGTAGCCTGCGGCATGCCCGCCAATGCTGCCAGCATCTGGCCAGTCTGGTTGCTGTCGTCATCGATGGCCTGCTTGCCGACCACCACCAGGCGCGGCTGTTCCCGCATGAACACTGCCTGCAACAGCTTGGCTACGGCCAGGGGCTGCAGCTCTTGCGCGCACTCCACCAGAATGCCGCGGTCAGCGCCGATGGCCATGGCCGTACGCAAGGTCTCCTGACAGGCAGCCGGGCCACAGGAAACGGCCACCACCTCCGTGGCCACTCCAGCTTCCTTCAGACGCACGGCAGCTTCCACCGCGATTTCATCGAAGGGATTCATACTCATCTTGACGGCACCGATATCGACTCCCGAGCCGTCCGACTTGACCCTTACCTTGACATTGAAATCGACCACCCGTTTGACTGCGACTAGTATTTTCATGGCTTCGTATCTGCCTCATAAGAAATGTAACCAGGCGATGCGCGGAGCATGGACGGTCCGGCATCCGATCTGATCAGATGGAATGAACCAGCGCCAGTACCGCGCTGGCATCGGCTTGCAGTGGCTGCATCAGGCATCCGCCGTTCCCCTCGTCCCAGGCCAGCTGCCCAGCACCAACGATGACGTCGCTCGACAACTGCCAGCGCCCTGCTAGCGGCAGCAAGGCCCAGGCGGTCCCCGCATGGACCTGTCGCTGGCATTCGATCACCTGCAGTTCACCGCGCAAGACGGAACGACGCACCATCAGATTCAGGAAGCGCAGTTCCAGGCTGCCGGAATCGCGGCGCGCATGCCAACGTGGTTCACCTGGAAAACTGACGGGCTGCAAGGGTCGCACCCACACTGGCTCGGCGCCATTGCTGGCCAGACTGACCGCCCCGCTACCCAGCAGGACGGCATGGCGCTGCATGCCGGGAAAGACCGAGAACTCGGCATCGGCGGAGATATCGGCCAGACTCAGGCGCCAGTCGGCACTAGCAGACCCTGTGGATGCCGAGCCCGCCTCACGCGCACTGACCAGCGGGCGCGTCACGCCACCGCCGTTGCGCCAGGGCTCGGGCCTGACTTCGTCGAGCAGGAGCAAATGCATGACAGCGTGAGCTCCTCAGGAGACCGCACCCGAACCGTATTTCCCCACCAGCAGTTTTCCGGTCGAGAATCGCTCGATCGAATACGGCGCCAGCGAGACCTCCGTGGGCAGCCCCAGGGCGCACTGCGCCAGCACTTGTCCGACTGCCGGTGACAGCTTGAAGCCGTGACCGGAGAAGCCGAATCCGGCGACCAGACCTTCCACGCCAGGCAGGCGACCCAATACCGGATTCCAGTCCGGAGTGACGTCATAGACGCCGGTCCAGGAGGTCGCCAGGCCGGCCGTCTCGTAGCTGGGGAAGCGCTGCGCCACCTGCTCGCCAATCTCGACGATGGCGTCCAGGGATACGTCGCCCTGTTCCGTATCAGGCGTAGCCAGTGTTTCCCCTGCCACCCCCTCGGAGACCAGCATCTGGGTCCCGCCATAGCTGCGTCCGTAGAGCATGCCCTTGGATGCCAGGTCCTTGAAGACCGGCATCTGGAAGGTGTAAGCCTGCGGTCCCTCCAGTGCCAGCACCGTATGGCGTTCCGGCCGTACCGGCAGCGTGAGCCCGGTCCATGCAGCCAATTCAGGCGTCCAGATGTTCTGCGTGCTGATGACGATGTCGCTGAGGAAGCGTCCGGCACTGGTTTGCACACCGCTCACACGGCCGTTCTCGATAAGCAGCCGTTCTACGCTCACGCCCTCTTTTACCGTTACGCCCCGGCGCCGTGCGGCACGCGCAAACGAGGTAGCCACCAGGTAGGCGTCGGCGAAGCCGGCCTCCGGTTCGAAGCTGATCAGCGCAGCGTCGTCGAAGCGGGCAATGGGCAGCAGTTCGGCAGCCTGCCTGGCATCCAGATACTGCAACGCAATGCCCTGCGCCTGCTGCCCCTGCAGCGAGGCACGCAGGGGAGCGAGCTTGTCATCATCCGCGGCCCAGATCATGTAGCCACATTTGACCAGACCGCAGGAAGCCTCCTCATCCTCGACATAGGCCGGGAAATTGTTGAACGTATCCCATGACAACTGCGCCAACGTGACATTTTCCTGGACCGAATAGTGGGTCCGCAGAATGCCTGAAGACTGCGATGTCGTGCCTTCACCGACGGTCTTGCGATCCAGCACAAGGACCTTGCGTGCACCCAGCCGGGCCAGATGGAAAGCGGTGGAAGTACCAATCACGCCGGCACCGATCACGATGGCGTCATAAGCGTTCATTGCAGGGGTCATAGCATCCTCTTCGATCAGAATGGCATGCAGTGTCACCCGAAAAAATCGACAATCGCGGCAGCATTAGACAAACTAATGTTTTGAAGAAGTGGGCATTATCATCACGCACCATGTGGCGCTTTCGCTCCATGATCTCCCTGCACAACTGCCAGAGCAGTAACCGGCGACTGCCTGTTTTCTCCGAAAGGACCGCTTCATGCCCGACATGCCATTCGACCTGCACGCCCTCCAGGCTTTCGTCGCCGTCTGCGAAGGCGGTTCCATGATCGAAGCCGCCCGCAAGCTGGGCGTGACGCAAAGTGCCATCAGCCAGTTGATCAAGTCACTGGAAACCCAAAGCGGCATGGTGTTGCTGGACAGGGAGTTTCGCCCTTCCCGCCCGACGGCGGCCGGTCGCCTGCTCATGGAACTGGCGCAGGACCTGCTGGAGCACGCGCAGCGCGTCAATGAGCGCCTGATCGACGCTTCCCGCTCGGAGGTGGCGCAAATCCGCCTGGGCGGCGTGGATTCATTCTCCGCCACCGTGGGCCCGATACTGGTCCAGGCCATCGCCAAAGGCGCGCGACAGATATCACTCTGGTCGGGACTGACGCCCATTCTTTCGGAACAGCTGCAACGACGTGAGCTCGATCTGGCCGTGTGCACCGAATCGACAGTCAACGACCTGCGCATCGAACAACGCCTGCTGTTCTCCGAATGCTTCGTGGCCGTGATTCCCAGAAGCGTGGCCGAGCGGCATGCCGATGCCGGTCACGATTACCAGGCAGCCCTGCAAAGCCTTCCCCTGCTGCGCTATACGCGCCGCTCGGTCATCGGCCAGCAGATCGAACGCTACCTGCGGCACATCAAGCTCGATGCCCCGCGTCGCCTGGAGTTCGATGCCACCGACCCGATGCTCAACCTGGTCGCCTGGGGCATGGGTTATGCGGTCACCACGCCATTGTGCCTGTGGCAATCACGTCATTGCCTGCCGGACGTGGTGCTGGTGCCGCTGCCGCCCAGCCAGCTGGGTCGCCGCAACTTCTTCCTGCTCTCGCGCGAGGGCGAATGGAACAGCCTGGCCGAGGAAATCTCGGCACTCACCCGCCAGGCACTGCAAGACAAGATCTCCCCTGCCATCCGCAAATCCTTGCCGGGCTTGCCCAAGGACGCGTTTTCCTGGAAATAGGCCGCCAATGGCCGCCTCAAGAACGGCCTGACTGGCACAGTCACGCACCACAGATGCAAATGTGCCAGTCGCTCTACACGGATGAGCAGGCAGCCATTAGCTACCCGTAAGACAGATGATCGAAGCCGCCATCCAGCGCCTGCAGACGCTGGACGTGCACGCCCGGTGGCCATGAGCGCTTTTTGTGCAGCGCGTGCCCACCATGCACGGCGGCGAGGCGCGAGCGCACCGCTGCGGCGCAGCTAGATTAGTGCTGAAGATAGTTTGTATTAGTTTTTCTTAAGCGGACCGGACTGCCGTCACGAATCAGTAATATCGACGCTGCCACATCACCTGCGGGGGCCCGCCGTCGCTGCTATTGACCAGCACAGCGGGAAGGACCAGGGCATGGCGGCGACGCAAGCAGGTCAGACGACTGCTCGAGCCGCGTCTGAAGTGGTCCATCAAGAGATTTCACATCCAATCTGAAGGAGCAAGCAATGAACCAGAATCGACGCAGGGTCATGAAGCAGGTCATCACGCTGGCCGCCGCCGGCGCTGCCGGCCTCCCCCTCGTGGCAAGCGCCGCTGCCCCAACCGTGATCAACTACGGCGGCTCGGCATGGCTGGGCCACTACTCGGCCTACATCGCCATGAAGACCGGCCTGATGACCAAGCATGGCATTGATCTGCGCTGGCAAGCTTTCTCCACCTCCTCCGCCCGCATGGCTGCGGTGATGGCCGGCAACGTCGACATCGCCGGTACCGGCGTGGTCTCGGCGCTGGCTCTCATGGCCAGCGGCGCCCGTCAGTTCCAGCTGATTGCCACGCCCAACAACTTCGGCCGCGCCGAAGGCCTGCTGGTGCGTGAGGGGATCAAGGAACTGGCTGACCTCAAGGGCAAGAAGATCGGGGTGACCTATGCCTCCAGCGCCCACGTGCTGCTGCTGGACGTGCTTTCGCAGGCCGGCATCAATCCCGACAAGGATGTCGCGATCATCAACCTGCCCGCCACCGAGCTGCTCACGGCCTACAAGGCCAACCAGATCGATGCCGCCGCCGCCTGGACCCCGACCTTCGACCGCATCCGCGCCCTGCCCGGTACCAGGCTGCTGTTCGACGACAGCGCCTTCTCGCTCTACAAGAGCTACAAGATGTCACCCGGCCCCGATGTGCTGCTGACCCGGAGCAGCTTCGGCAAGGACAATCCGGCAGCCGTGAAGGCCTTCATGCAAGCCATCTTCGAGGCCAACGCCATGCTCACGCAAAAGCCGGAGGAGTCCGCCCGCATCCTGCTTGAACTGACCTCGCTGTCGATGGAAGAGCAGCTTGGCGTCATCAAGCAGACCGAGTGGTTCACGCTGGCCGACCAGAAGGCATTGATGAGTGACCCGGGCAACTTCATCGTGGGTCTGCAAAAGCTGGCCGAGATGCTGGTCAAGCTCAAGCAGGTCGATTCCATGCCGCAGGTACGCCAGTGGGTCAACACCACCTACCTCTGAGGCCGGCGCATGCTTATGAAGAAAGAATGGTTCACCGGCGGGGCGTTGATCACCCTGTCGGCGGTTTCGCTGGTGGCCTTCCTGCTGGTGTGGGAAGGCATATGCCGGGCCGGCATCGTGGATGCGGTATTCCTGCCGGCGCCCTCGCAGATCCTCGCCCGCGCCATGCGCATGTGGGAACAGGACACCTTGATCATCAACATCCTGGCCTCGGCACGGCGCGTGATGGTCGGCTTCCTGGCCGCAGTGGTGGTCTCCATTCCGTTAGGGATCATGCTGGGAACTTCGAAGATCGCACGCGCTGTCTTCGATCCTATCCTGTCGTTCCTCAGGCCGTTGCCATCGATGAGCTGGATTCCGCTCACCTTGCTGTGGTTCGGCATCACGGAGACGCAGAAGTACAGCATCGTCTTCATGGGCGCAGTGACACCTGCCCTGCTGTACGTGATCGAAGCCACACAGGGCATCGATCCACTGCTCATCCGCGCAGCCCGCAACCTGGGCGCCAATCGCTGGCAGGTAATGCGCGAAGTCATCCTGCCCGGCTGCATGCCCCAGATCCTGTCAGGCATGAAGGTGATCCTTGGCCTATCGTGGACCTGCGTGATCTCAGCGGAACTGGTGGCGGCCAAGGAGGGGCTGGGCTTCATGATCATGAATGGCAAGGAATTCTTCCAGACCGATACCGTGGTACTCGGTATGGTGCTCATCAGCTTTACCGTATTGATTACGGACATCGTCTTCCGACTGATCCAAAGGAGCGTGCTGTCATGGCAGAAATGAAGAACCCGTCCAGGACAGGTCCGATGATCGAATTTCGCGGCACGGGGAAGTCGTTCGGAGACCTGAAGGTGCTCCATCAGGTGGACCTGCAGGTAGCCCAGGGTGAATTTCTGGTGCTGTTGGGAGCTTCCGGCTGCGGCAAATCGACAATGCTCAACCTGGTTTCCGGCTTTGAACGCGCCAGCACCGGTAGCGTCTGGGTCAACGGGAGGGAGGTCAAGGATGTCGACCCGGCCTGCGGCATGGTGTTCCAGCAATACGCCCTGTTCCCCTGGAAGACCGTTCGCGAAAACGTCGAGTTCGGCCTGAAGATGAGAGGTGTATCGCGGGCCGAGCGTGCCAGGGTTGCACAGCATTTCATCGAGATGGTCGGACTCAAGGGCTTCGAGGACAGCTTTCCCAACAAGCTTTCCGGAGGCATGAAGCAGCGGGTCTCGATTGCACGGGTACTGGCCAACGATCCGGATGTGATGCTTTTCGACGAACCATTTGCGGCGCTGGACGCCATGACCCGCCAGGTGCTGCAAGAGCAGTTGCTGCAGATCTACGAAAAAAGCGGCAAGACCATCATTTTCATCACGCACTCCATCGACGAAGCGCTGATGCTGTCTACACGCATGGTGGTCATGGGTGCCAAGCCGGGGCGCGTCGTGCAGGACATCGACAATGACCTGCCGCATCCACGTACGGCCGAAGTCCAGCTGTCATCCCGCTATATCGAACTGAAACGCTCGATCTGGGAGACGGTCCAGGTGGAAGTGATGAAAGGCCTGGAAGGCGTCAAGTAGATCCGTTCTTGCCGGTAGCGTCGTCGGACTGGAGAGAACTCCAGCCCGACGGACAATCTCTGCAGGGCAGAGCAAGGGCTATAGCACCTTGCGCAGGAAGTCCCGCGTACGCTCATGATGGGGGTCACCCAGCACCTGCTGCGGTGGCCCCTCTTCCATGATCACGCCCTGGTCGATGAAGAAGACGCGGTCTGCCACCTCACGGGCAAACCCCATCTCGTGCGTGACCACCACCATGGTCATGCCCTCTTCAGCCAGTTGCTTCATCACGCTCAGCACCTCACCCACCAGTTCCGGATCCAGTGCCGAGGTCGGCTCGTCGAACAGCATCACCTTGGGTTCCATCGCCAGCGCACGGGCAATCGCCACGCGCTGTTGCTGGCCACCCGAGAGCTGGTTGGGGAAGGCATCGATCTTGTCCAGCAAACCCACCTTCTGCAACAGCTTCTCGGCCACCAGCACTGCCTCGCGGCGCGACAGGCTCTTGACCTGCATCGGCGCCATGATCAGGTTTTCCAGCACCGTCATGTGCGGGAACAGGTTGAAGCGCTGGAACACCATACCCAGGCGGGCGCGCAATGCATTGAGATCGACCCGGGGATCGTTGAGCTTGATGCCTTCGATAAAGATATCGCCGTCGCTGACCTCCTCCAGACCATTGAGGCAGCGCAGGAAGGTACTCTTGCCCGAGCCCGAAGGCCCGATCACGCAGACCACTTCGCCGGCCCTGATCTCGCAGTCGATACCGCGCAGGATATGCGCCTGGCCGAAGCGCTTCTGGAGTTGATTGACCTTGATCATCGTCGTACTCATCGTGCATCCCCCTTGCCGTAACGGGCTTCCAGGTGGCGCACCAGCGCCGACAGGGCCAGCGTGATGACCCAGTAGATCACCGAGATGGTGAGGTAAGGCTCCCAGTAGCGGGCATAGGCACCGGACACGGTGCGTGCCGCATAGGCCAGTTCAGCCAGGCCGATGGCCGAGGCCAGCGAGGAATCCTTGACGATGGCAATCGCATTGTTGCCCAGCGGCGGCAGCATGCGGCGGAAGGCCTGGGGCAGCACGACCTTGCGCAGCGTGGCCATGTAGGTCATGCCCAGCGAACGCGAGGCCTCGCTCTGGCCACGGTCGATGGACTGGATGCCGGCGCGGAAGATCTCCGACACATACGCCCCCGAGTTGAGCGTGATGGCCAGCACCGCCGAAGCGAAGGCGCCGTAGTGCGAGCGGATCTCGCGGGCCAGGTCACCGGAGAGGATCAGCCCGCCGCTGGGGTTGATCAGCACCGGCATGAGCGCGAAATGGATCAGCAGGATCTGCACGAACAGCGGCGTGCCGCGCAGGAAGCTGACGTAGAAGCGGATCGGCCACTGCACGCAGTAGCACAGGAAATATTTCCAGAAACCATGGCGAGCCTCGGCCAGGCGGCCGACGCCCAGCACCAGGCCCCAGCAGGTACCGGCGATGACGCAGATGATCGCGGCCTTGAGGGTCATCCAGGTGCCTTCGACGAACAGGGGCAGGTATTCGCCGATGATTTCCCATTGGAAGAAGGAATTCATGATGAGGTCCGTTCAAACGGAGGAGTTGAGCAGAGGAAGCGGACCGCCGACATTGCGTGGGCGCAGCGTGGCGGCCGTGATCGGGCAGATCAGACAGGCGGTGCGCATGCAGGATCGTGCAGGCGCACCGGGAGTGCTTACTTGAGCGGCAGGGTCGGTACTTCGCCATCGAACCAGGTCTTGTAGATCTTGGCGTAGGTGCCATCGGCCACGATCTTGGTCAGGCCGGCGTTGATCTTGTCCAGCAGTTCCTTGTTGCCTTTCTTGACGGCGATACCGAAGTACTGGCGCACGAACTTGGTGTCGCCCACCACCTTGAACTTCTTCTCGGGATGGCTCTTGATGTAGAACTTGATGACACCGACGTCGCCCACGGCGGCGTCCACGCCACCGCGATACAGTTCTTCCAGCATCAGCACGGTGTTGTCGAAGCGGTGGATGGCGGTGCTGGACTTGCCCAGTTCCTCGGAGACCACGATGTCACCGGCGGTGGAATTGACCACGGCGACCTGGGTCTTCTTCAGGTCGGCCAGCGAAGTGATCTTGGCATCGGCATTGGTGATGATGACTTGCTCGGCGGGGAAATACGGCAGCGAGAAGTCCACCATCTGGGCGCGCTTGTCGGTGATGGTGATGCCGGAGATGATGATGTCGCGGTCACCCTGGCCGAGGGTGGCGAAGATGCCTTCCCAGGGCGTGCTCACCAGCTGGATCTTGAAGTTGGAGGCTTGCGAGATGGCCTTGATCAGGTCGATGTCGAAGCCGACCAGTTCCTTCTTCGGGGTTTCGAATTCGAAGGGACGATAGGTACCGCCGGCACCGACCACGTAGGTCTGGTCGGCAGCCAGGGTGCTGCCGGCAGCACAGGACAGGGCCAGCGCGCTGGCGGCGACGGTGAAGAATTTCTTGAACGACATGGGGACCTTCTTTCTGACGGAAAAATGGGCCGCGCCACCCGCAGGCAGAGGCAAGTTGGATCAGGCGCGGCAGACTGGCGTTTCCTGGCGGGCGGGAATGCGTGGGTAAAACCCGCACGGGCCCGCCGGAAGCGGAAAAACCCTGAATAATCCGGCATTCGCCGCAATCCTTCAACCTCAAATTGCAAGCCTGTCGCAATCCCCCAGCAAAACCCTAATTCCATCAGCGCATGCAACGATATCGATGTCAGCAGGCGTCAGTAGGGCCCTTCCGGCCGACGGATCAGGGTGGACTTGCCGAACAGGCTTTCCACCAGGTCCACCACCAGCTCCGCGGTCTGGTTGCGTACGTCGCAGGCCGGGTTCAGTTCCATCACGTCCAGCGAGGCCAGGCGGCCGGTGTCGGCGATCATTTCCATGCACAGTTGCGCTTCCCGGTAGGTGGGACCGCCGGGCACCGCAGTCCCCACCCCGGGGGCCAGGGCGCTATCCAGGAAATCCACATCGAAACTCACGTGCAGATGGGTATCGGGGCCGATACCGGCGAGAGCCTGCTCCATGGTCACGCGCATGCCGTGCTCGTCGATATGGCGCATGTCGTAGACGCGCACGCCCAGTTCCCGCAGATGGCGCTTTTCTTCGCGATCCACGCTGCGGATGCCGACCTGGCAGATCTGTTGCGGCTGCAAGGCCGGCACCTGGCCGCCGATACCGGTCAACTCTGCCGGCCCCACGCCCAGCAGGCAGGCCACGGGCATGCCGTGGATATTGCCGGTCGGGGTGGAATGGCTGGTATTGGCATCGGCATGGGCATCCAGCCACAGCACGCGCAGGTCCTTGCCCTGCTCGCGGCAATGACGCGCCACGGCGGCAATGGAGCCCACCGCCAATGCATGGTCGCCGCCCATCAGCAGCGGCACTTCACCCGCGCGCAGGCTATGCTCCACCGCGGCGTAGACGGTCTGGTTCCATTGCACCACCTGGTCCAGGTGACGCAGGCCCTGCACCGGTGGCTGTTGCGGATTGGCCGGACCGGCCAGATCACCGCCATCGACCACCTCCAGCCCATGCTGCTGCAAGCCGCGCTGCAACTCTGCCACGCGCAAGGCCGCCGGCCCCATCGAGGCACCGCGCCGGCTTGCGCCCACATCGGTGGGGGCGCCCATCATCCTGATCTTGTTCATGGCTGTACCGCTCCTTACAGTGAAAACAGTGAATGACCGCTGCCTCGGGCGGCAGGGATCCTTGCGATTGTCCTACGATGGCCCTTCGACGTGTACAGGCCGCATGAATTCCGCCCGCCTGCCTGACCACAAAGAAAAATGCCGTTCAGCGGTCAGCTGAACGGCATCCTTGCAGCATCGTCGCGGACGATCAGATCTCGACCTTGGTTCCCAGCTCCACCACCCGGTTGGCGGGGATGTGGAAGAAGTCCGAAGGCTTGGCGCCGTTCTGGTACATCCACGCGAACAGGCGCTCGCGCCACAGCGACATGCCCAGCAGCTTGCTCGGCACTACCGTGTCGCGCGCCAGGAAGAAGGAGGTATCCATCAGGTCGAAGTGATGACCGAACTGCTGCTCGGTCAGGGTCATGACCTTCTGCACTTCCGGTGCCTCCTTGAAGCCGAAGGCCGCGCGCAGCAGGTAGACGTCGCCGCCCAGTTCCTTCATGGTCAGGCGCTCACTGTCGGCCACGTAGGGCACGTCCCAGATGCTGATCTTCAGGAAGAACACCCGCTCATGCAGGATGCGGTTGTGCTTCAGGTTGTGCAGCAGCGCGACCGGCACGGTGGCGATATTGCCCGTCATGAACACGGCCGTGCCACCGACCCGGTGCGGCGGATGGGCCAGCAGGCCCTCGATGAAGGGCTCGATGGGAATGCCGTCATCCTTGATGCGCATGCGCAGCAGCATGCGACCCGAATACCAGGTCATGAGCAGGAAGAAGGCCGTGCCGCCGATGACCAGCGGGAACCAGCCGCCCTCGGTCAGCTTCAAGAGGTTGGCTGCAAAGAAGGCCACATCGACGATCAGCAGGCAGGCAATGGTCAGCACCACGGCCGACGTGCGCCACTTCCAGATATGACGCATGACCACCCCCAGCAGCATGGTGGTGATGACCATGGTGGTGGTCACGGCCACGCCATAGGCGGCCGCCAGGTTGTCGGATTTCTTGAAGGCCAGCACCACGGCCACCACCACCACCAGCAACATCCAGTTGATCAGGGGGATGTAGATCTGGCCCTGTTCATCCTCGGAGGTATGCAGGATGCGCATGCGCGGCACGAAGCCCAGCAGGATGGCCTGGCTGGTCAGCGAGAACGCACCCGAGATCACCGCCTGCGAGGCGATCACGGTGGCGCAGGTCGCCAGCAGCACCATGGGCAGCACCAGCGGATCGGGGATCATCAGGTAGAAGGGATTCTTGATCGCCTCCGGATTGGCGATCAGGTTGGCACCCTGGCCGAAATAATTGATCAGCAGCGAGGGCATCACGGTGAACAGCCATGCATAGCGGATCGGCTTGATGCCGAAGTGGCCCATGTCGGCATACAGTGCCTCGGCACCGGTCAGCACCAGCACCACCGAACCCAGCACGATGAAGGCCTGCAGCGAGTGCTCGGCCATGAAATGCACGGCATAGTAGGGATTGATCGCCACCAGCACCTCCGGTGCCTTGACGATGTTGTAGATGCCCAGCAGCGCCAGCGACAGGAACCACAGGAACATCACCGGACCGAAGAAACGCCCCACCACGCTGGTGCCATGGCGTTGGATCAGGAACAGGATCACCACGATCACCAGTGTGAGCGGGATCACCACATGCGTGGTGCTGGGCGCAGCGATTTCCAGCCCCTCCACCGCCGACAGCACCGAAATGGCTGGCGTGATGACCACGTCGCCATAGAACATGCAGGCGCCGAACACGCCCAGCATCATCAGCAGCTTGGCCCGCGGCGAGCCCGAAACGGCCGACCGCAAGGACAGCGCCATCAGCGCCAGCACGCCGCCTTCGCCGTTGTTGTCGGCGCGCAGCACGAACATCACGTACTTGATGGTCACCACGATGGTGATGGCCCAGAACAGCATGGAGATGATGCCCAGCACCGCACCCGGGGAAAAGGCGATGCCGTGGTCGGGGCTGAAACATTCCTTGAGTGCGTACAGCGGGCTGGTACCGATGTCGCCAAACACCACGCCCAGCGCCGCCAGGGTAATCAAGTGGAATTTGGACGATCGGAGGGAAAGACTCGGATTGGTGTGAGATGAACTCATCTTGCTCCCTTGCTTCTTCAAATGAGTGCCGGCGGACAGGGTTCTGGCTTCGACAGGGCTTGCCAGGGAGGCAAGCGACGGTCTGTCCGGGCAGGACGCGTACTTTATCGCACTCTACCCGTGGCCGGCTCAAAATGCCGCCGGCGCCCACCCTGACGTTGCGCCCCAGCCTCTTCAGAAGCTTGTCGAACTTGACAGACGGGCCATGTCGCAGTTCCTGAATCACCTGCCGGGAAACTCCGCATTTCCCGCGCAAACCCTTGCTGGACAAGCGATTGCGGCCTATACGGGCGACGCATATGGATATGCGGTAATCGAGTTTTTCTTTCTCCCCTGCCCTTTATATACTCCGAACGAATAAAGAACCGCGCTTTTCCATCGTGACGGTTCTAAGCCATGACTTGTCAGCCCCTGCCGGATTCTCCGGCCCGCCATCCACGATACAGGACACCATGACCACTACCCTCTCCCCCCGAGGACGCCTGCGGCGTCTCTTGACCACCACCCTGGCCGGCGGCCTGGCGCTGACCCTGTCGGCCGCGCCCTTGTTGGCCCGGGCCGAAGGCCAGCTGCGCATCGCCGAGCAGTTCGGCATCGTCTATCTGTTGCTCAACGTGGCGCAGGACCAGCAACTGATCGAAAAGCACGGCAAGGCAGCCGGGGTGGATATCAAGGTGGAATGGCTCAAGCTCTCTGGCGGCTCGGCCGTCAACGACGCCCTGCTGTCGGGTTCGGTGGACATCGCCGGCGCTGGCGTGGGACCGCTGCTGACCATCTGGGACCGCACTCATGGCCGCCAGAACGTACGTGGCGTCGCCTCGCTGGGCAACTTCCCCTACTACCTGGTGAGCAACAACCCCAAGGTCAAGACCATTGCCGACTTCGGCGACAAGGATCGCATCGCCGTGCCGGCCGTCGGTGTCTCGGTGCAGTCGCGCGTGCTGCAGCTGGCCTCGGCCAAGCTGTGGGGTGACGCCCAGTACAACCGGCTGGACAAGCTCAGTATCGCCGTACCGCATCCCGATGCCACCGCCGCCATCATCAGCGGCGGCACCGAGATCACCGGCCACTTCGGCAACCCGCCCTTCCAGGAACAGGAACTGCCGGGCAATCCGAATGCCCACATCGTGCTGAAGTCCTACGACGTGCTGGGTGGCCCATCCTCGGCCACGGTGCTGTACGCCACCGAGAAATTCCGCAAGGACAATCCCAAGACCTATGGCGCCTTCCTCGGCGCGCTGGAGGAGGCCGCCAGGTTCATCACCGCCAACCCCGAGAAGGCGGCCGATATCTACCTCAAGGTCAACAAGGGCAATACCGATCGCAAGCTGCTGCTGCAGATCATCACCAACCCCGAAGTGCAATTCAAGATCGCGCCGCAGAATACCTACGGCCTGGCCGAGTTCATGCACCGCGTGGGTGCCATCAAGAACAAGCCGGCCTCGGTGAAGGATTATTTCTTCGACGACGCCCACATCCAGGGAGGTAGCTGAGATGCGCCGCCCCTCCTTGTCCTCCATCTCGCCCAGATGGCTGGCGGTCCTCACCGCCGGTGTATTGGCCGCTGGTATATCGACCCAGGCCATGGCCGAAGGCAGCATCCGCATCGCCCAGCAATTCGGCATCGGCTACCTGATCCTGGACGTGGTACAGGACCAGAAACTCATCGAGAAATACGGCAAGCAGGCCGGTCTGGACATCAAGGTCGAATGGACCAGCCTGTCCGGCGCCACCGGCATGAACGAGGCGCTGCTGGCCGGCGCCCTGGACGTGGTCTCGGCCGGCGCGCCACCGGCCCTGGTGCTGTGGGACCGCACTCGCGGCCGCCAGAACGTCAAGGCCATCGCTTCCCTGGGCTCCATGCCCAACTACCTGCTGTCGAACAATCCCAACGTCAAGAGCATCAAGGACTTCAGCGACAAGGACCGTATCGCCGTGCCGGCCGCCGGGGTCGGCTTCCAGTCGCGCACGCTGCAGATCGAAACCGCCAAGGTCTTCGGCAAGGAAGACTTCAAGCGCTTCGACAACATCAGCGTGAGCCTGTCGCACCCGGACGCCACGGCCGCCCTCATCGCCGGCGGCTCGGAGATCAACGCCCACTTCTCCAGCCCGCCCTTCCAGTACCAGGCCCTGGAGAACAAGAACGTGCACAAGGTGATCAGCTCCTACGACATCATGGGCGGCCCGGCGACCTTCAACGTGCTCTACACCACCCAGAAATTCCACGACGACAATCCCAAGACCTATCGCGCCTTCTACCAGGCACTGGTGGAGGCCGCCGAATTCGTGCGCAACAACAAGGCCAAGGCGGCCGATACCTTCATCCGCGTGCAGAAGTCCAGGCTGGCACCGGAGTTCGTGCGCAAGATCGTCGAAGATCCGGAAATCCGTTTCACCGTCTCTCCCGAGCGCACCTTCGTCTATGCCGAAAAGCTGCATGAACTGGGCGTCCTGAAGAACCGCGCCAGCTCCTGGAAAGACTACTTCTTCGAGGAAGCGTATGCACAACCCGGCAGCTGAGACCGCCAGCGTGAGCGCCACGGCAAGCCTGCAACCCCTGCTGCAGGTGGATCGCGTGAGCCTGCAATATCGCAGCGCCACGGCGGTGGTGCAGGCGACGCACGAAGTCAGCTTCGACGTACATCCGGCTGACCGCTTCGTGCTGCTGGGGCCATCTGGCTGCGGCAAGTCCAGCCTGCTGAAATCGGTGGCGGGCTTCCTGCCGCCGGCCGCCGGCGAGATCCGCCTGGAGGGCCGCACCGTGCGCCAGCCGGGACCGGACCGCATCGTGGTGTTCCAGGAATTCGACCAGCTGCCACCCTGGAAGACGGTGCTGCACAACGTGATGTTTCCGTTGCTGGCCTCGCGCACCCTGGGCAAGCGGGAAGCCGCCGAACGCGCCCGCCACTACCTCGACAAGGTCGGTCTGACACGCTTTGCGGATGCCTATCCGCATACGTTGTCCGGCGGCATGAAGGCGCGCGTGGCCATCGCCCGCGCCCTGGCGATGCAGCCCAAGATGCTGCTGATGGATGAACCCTTCGCCGCCCTCGACGCCCTGACCCGCCGCAAGATGCAGGAAGAACTGCTGGCGCTGTGGGACGAAGTGCGTTTCACGCTGCTGTTCGTGACCCACTCCATCGAGGAAGCGCTGGTGGTCGGCAACCGCATCCTGTTGCTCTCGCCACACCCGGGCCGCGTACGCGCCGAGATCAACAGCCACCAGTACGATCTCTCCAGTTTGGGTGGGGTCGGTTTCCAGCAGACCGCGCAGCGCATCCACCGCCTGCTGTTCGACGAAGGTGGCGCCGCTGCCGCGCCCGAGCCCCGCATCAACTTCAGCGACGTCCGTTTCTCCTACTGAATTGCGCCATGCCCCAGACTCCCCCCATTCGCGACGAATACGAAGTTCCGCTGACGCCCTTGCCAGGCCTGGTACTGGAGCGCCATTTCACGCTGCCGCAACGCATCTGGCAACAAGGCTGGGTGCGCAAGGGCGCCATCCTGCTGCTGTTGGCGCTGGTCTGGGAAGCCGTTGCCCGCTGGCAGAACAACGACCTGCTGCTGCCGACCTTCCTGCAGACGGCGCAGGCCTTCGCCGAGGGCATCCGCAGCGGTGAGCTGTTCGGCAAGACCTGGCTGTCGCTGCAAGTCTTGCTCAAGGCCTATGTGCTGGGGATCGTCGCCGCCTTCGTGCTGACCACGCTGGCCGTGTCCACCCAGTTCGGACGCGATCTGCTGGGCACCCTGACCTCGATGTTCAATCCGCTCCCGGCCATCGCCCTGCTCCCCATTGCCCTGCTATGGTTCGGCCTGGGCGAAGGCAGCCTGATCTTCGTGCTGGTGCATTCGGTGCTGTGGGCGCTGGCGGTGAATACCTATGCGGGCTTCCTGGGGGTATCGGACACCCTGCGCATGGCCGGCCGCAACTACGGCCTGCGTGGACTGGGCTTCGTGCTGCAGGTACTGGTGCCGGCGGCCCTGCCCTCCATCCTGGCGGGCCTGCGCATCGGCTGGGCCTTCGCCTGGCGCACGCTGATCGCGGCCGAACTGGTATTCGGCGCCACCAGCGGCAAGGGCGGCCTGGGCTGGTACATCTTCCAGAACCGCAACGAGCTCTACACCGACAAGGTCTTCGCCGGGCTGGCCATGGTGATTCTGATCGGCCTGCTGGTGGAAAACCTGGTCTTCAATACCCTGGAGCGGGCGACCGTGAAGAAATGGGGCATGCAGCGCTGAAGCGCCACACTCCCCGTAATTATTTATATCGTTTACAGCAGGGAAAGCTGGTTGGGGTCTTCGCGCCGACGTGACTGCGCCTTGCGGCGCGGATCGATCACCTGACCGGCATCCTGTCCTTCAGTGGCGATGCCTTCGATGGCCAGCAGCAGCTTCTTGACATGCAGGCCACCGGCAAAGCCGGTCAGCGCACCGCCCACACCGATGACGCGATGGCAGGGCGCGATGATGGAAATGGGATTGCGGCCATTGGCCGCCCCCACGGCGCGCACCGCCTTTTCATTGCCGAGCTGGCGCGCGATGTCCAGGTAGGTACGGGTCTGGCCGTAGGGGATGTCCAGCAGTGCCGACCAGACCTGGCGCTGGAATTCGGTCCCCTCGAAGTGCAAGGGCAGCTCGAAGCTGTCACGCTCGCCGGCGAAATATTCGCGCAGCTGCTGTTCGGTCTCCAGCAAGACCGGGCGATCCTCGTCCTCCACCATCTCGCCCAGACGCACGCGCAGGGCGTCATCGTCCTCCCACAGGATGGCCGCCAGGTGATCGCCCCTGGCAACCAGCTTGAGCAATCCGGCCGGAGAGGCCATCAGCTTGTAGGCATATTCCATTCGCATCTCTTCTGTTGCATCGAGGGGGTGATTCTACTGTGTCCAAAGACAAGATTGCCAGGCGCTCTGAATAAACTTCGCGCATCCCGTTGCCATGGTTGATATATGATATGTATATCATTCATCACTACGGAGCCCACGATGAGCCGCATTCTGGTCGACATCCCCGATTCGCAATTGGCGGAACTGACCCAGATCGTCGATAGCCAGCAGCGTCCGCGCGCCGTCGTCATCCGGGAGGCCATCGCCGCCTACATCGCCCACCACAGGCTGGAACACGATGCCGAGGTCTTCGGTCTCTGGAAAAAGAAGAAGGTGGATGGGCTGGCCTATCAGAAAGAGCTGCGCTCGGAATGGTAAAGGCGCTCTTCGACACCAATATCCTGGTGGACTATCTCAACGGCATTGTCGCGGCCAAAAAGGAGATGGCACGCTATGAATACCGTGCCATCAGCATCATTACCTGGATGGAGGTAATGGTAGGCGCCTCGGAAGACAATGAAGAGGCCCTGCGTTCGTGGCTATCCTCGTTCCACCTGATCAATCTGGACAGCACCGTGGCCCAGCGCGCCGTGATGATCCGCCAGCAACGGAGAATCCGACTGCCGGACGCCATCGTGTGGGCATCCGCACAGGAACATTCCCTGCTGCTGGTCTCGCGCAACACCAAGGACTTTCCCGCCAATGAGCCCGGAGTACGGGTTCCCTACAAGCTCTAGGCGTCTCGATATGCAGGTGATTCACACCGTCAACACCGAATACCCGCTTTCATTGAGGGCGTCATAGACCCGGGTGCAGCTCCTGCAGAACAGGTGGCTGCGCTTGACATGCCGGTGCCGCAGCACCAGTTGCAGGGCCACTCCATCGCAGTGCGGGCAGGCCTCGCGCATGGGTCCCACCGGGATCACGTCGGCGGTGACGAAGCCGGCCGGCGTCATCACGCCCTCGACGACCTCGCGCGGGTCCAGCTCGACCAGTTTCAACAATAGTGGTGAGGTGCGCTGTACATGGCGCGGACGGTCGGGCAGGGCGGTGCCGAAGGGCGGCAACGAAGGGGGCCGGACATCCGGATGCCGGGTGGCGATGCTCATGGTGTCTCCTTGGTGAGAACGGCTGAGTCTGATCGGACCTGCGAGAGGAGGAAGGCCGGACGGCACTTCCAGGTGTCGCTTCCACTGGGGCAAGAGATCCAGGCGGTGGCGCGACGAGTCTTTACTCTAGTCGCCCGATCCGGCGACTTCAATGGTGACGGTGAAAGAAATTTGGTGTTGGCGAAGGGACAATCCGCATCGCCCGAGCCAGACGAAAAATCAACATCCCTATGCCTAATGCCGTTCAGTTAAGCTTGTTACCAGCCCGAAAACCTGCTCAGACTTTGCTTGCGCCACCGCTGACCGTTCGTCCTGAGTAGCGGCGTAGCCGCGTATCGAAGGCGCGCCACAAGCTGAGCAGCGCCTTCGATACGGCCCTAAAGGGCCTACTCAGTCCGAACGGTTTCAAATGGCTTGAAGAGAACCAAGCAAAATCGCCGCGCCAAAGTCATCTGGCGCGGCGATTTTTTCTTAACTGAACGGTATTACATCCCTATGCCATGATTTTTCCAATTGCCAAGTTGCCCTGGCCACGGCTTCGATTTATCGCCATCCTCGGCAGCGTGCGGCACGAGGTGCTACAAACCGGTGCATTGGCTCTACAATCGCAGGATGACAACGCTCAACGATATCGAAGCAGCCGCCCGCCGACTGCAAGGCCAGATCCTGGAGACCCCCTGCGTGGAATCGCGCACGCTGTCCCAGATCGTCGGCGCCCAGGTCTTCCTCAAGTTCGAGAACCTGCAATTCACTGCATCCTTCAAGGAGCGCGGTGCCTGCAACAAGATGGTCGACGTTGCCGCCAGCCAGGACGGCGCACGCGGCGTGGTGGCGATGTCGGCCGGCAACCATGCGCAGGGCGTGGCCTATCACGCGCAGCGGCTGGGCCTGCCGGCCACCATCGTCATGCCGCGCTTTACGCCTGGCGTGAAGATCGAGCGTACCCGTGGCTTCGGCGCCAACGTGGTACTGCATGGCGACACCCTGGAAGCGGCACGCGCCCACGCCTACGAGCTGGCCGAGAAGGAAGGCCTGACCTTCGTCCACCCCTATGACGACGAAGCCATCATCGCCGGCCAGGGTACGGTCGCGCTGGAAATGATGAAGGCGGTGCCAGACCTGGATTGCCTGGTGGTGGCCATCGGCGGTGGCGGCCTGCTGGCCGGCATGGCTGTCGCAGCACGGGCCATCAAGCCGGAGATCGAGATCGTGGGTGTACAGACACGGCGCTTTCCGACCATGGTCAATGCGGTCAAGGGGACCGAGCATCCGGTCGGCTCCAGCACCATCGCCGAAGGGATCGCCGTCGGCACGCCCGGCACCCTGACCCGCGCCATCATCGCCCGCGAAGCCAACGATCTGTTGCTGGTCGATGAGGGCGATATCGAACAGGCCGTACTGATGCTGCTGGAAATCGAAAAGACCCTGGTCGAAGGCGCGGGTGCGGCCGGACTGGCGGCACTGGTGCGCTATCCGGACCGTTTCCGCGGCAAGCGCGTGGGACTGGTGCTGTCGGGCGGCAACATCGATCCGCTGCTGCTGACGGCCATCATCGAGCGCGGCATGGTCCGCGCCGGCCGCCTGGCACGGGTGAAGGTCAGTTCGCGGGACGTTCCCGGCACCCTGGCGCGCATCACCGGCATCGTCGCCGAAGCCGGCGCCAACATCGACGAAGTGCACCACCAGCGCGCCTTTACGCTGCTGGCCGCGCAGAACGTGGATATCGAACTGGTATTGCAGACCCGCGGCCGGCCGCATCTGGCCCAGGTGCTGCAGGCGCTGCGCGCAGCCGGCTTCGAGGCCGAGGAACTGCACTGACCGCCAGCCCGCCGCGGGAGCCGGTCCTTATCTGCGGCGGTGGAAGCTGATCTTCTGTTCCAGTGGCGGCAAGGTGTCGCCACTGTCACCGCAACCATCACAGGCGCCGCCGCCGCAACCGCCAGCCCTGGCCGGTGGCAGGATGCGCCGGCCCAGCGCCTGCCAGGGTGCGCCACGACGCCGCACCAGCCAGCTCCCCAGCCGCGCCTGCCAGCGCCAGCTCATCGCAGGCGCCAGCTTGCGTGCCATGTAGAGCAGGCTGCCGGCGACCAGCAGGCCGATGATCAGGTATTGCCACCACAAGCTGCTCATGCCAGCCACCCCGCGATCCGATAGGTAAGGAAAGACGCTGCGTAGGCCAGCACGAACATGTAGCCGAAGGACAACGCCACCATGCGCCAGGACTGTGTCTCGCGCCGGATGATGGCCAGCGTGGACATGCACTGCGGCGCGAAGGCGAACCACACCATCAGCGACAGCGCGCTGGCCAGCGAGATATGCGCAGCCAGCGCCGTCTGCAAGGCTGCCCCCTCGTCGCCACCGACGGCGTAGACGGTGGCCAGCGTCGCCACCGCCGTTTCGCGGGCGGCGAAGGCCGGAATCAGCGACAGGCTGATCTGCCAGTTGAATCCCAGCGGTGCAAACAGGTACTGCAGGCTATGGCCGATATGGCCGGCGATGGAATAGTCGATGGCCGCTTCGGTGGCGCCGGCCGGCGGGGCAGGGAAGGTGCAGATGGCCCACATCAAGACCGTCAGCGCCAGCATCACGCCGGTCAGGCGCTTGAGGAAGATGGCGCCGCGCTCCCACAAACCCAGCGCGATATCGCGCCAGTGCGGCAGGCGATAGGAGGGCAGTTCCATCAACAGCGCACGCTCCTGGCGCGCACGGCCAATGCGCTTGGCCACCCAGGCCACCAGCATGGCGGCGGCGATGCCCGCCACATACAGGCAGAACAGCGCCAGTCCTTGCAGATTGAAGAAACCCAGCACCGCACGATGCGGAATGAAGGCGCCGATCAGCAAGGCATACACCGGCAGGCGCGCCGAGCAGGTCATCAGTGGTGCCACCAGGATGGTGGCCAGCCGGTCGCGTGGATCGGTGATGCTGCGTGCCCCCATGATGCCGGGGATGGCGCAGGCGAAACTGGACAAGAGCGGAATGAACGAGCGCCCGGACAGGCCCACCGACACCATCACCCGGTCCAGCACGAAAGCCGCGCGCGGCAGGTAGCCGGATTCTTCCAGCAGCAGGATGAAGAAGAACAGCACCAGGATCTGCGGCAGGAACCCCAGTACCGTCCCCAGCCCGGCCACCAGGCCATCGGTCACCAGGCCGCGCAGCGGCCCCTCGGGCAACCATTCACCGACCACGCCACCGAGCGTGCCGAAGCCATCGGCAATGGCATCCGTCATCGGCTTGCCGATGGCATATACGGCCTGGAACACCAGGAACATGGTCAGCGCCAGCAGCAGCACGCCCAGCACCGGATGCAGGGCGATGCGGTCGATTGCGTCATCACGCCGGTCGGTCGGTGCCGGCATCACGACGGTGTCCGCCAGCAGGGCGCGCACCTCCACGTGCAGGTCGGCCACTGCCGGCACCGTCGGTGCCGCCAGCGATTTGGCGTCGTCGATGGCCGCCTGCAAGGCATCGGCACCACCACGCCTGACGGCGATGGTTTCGATGACTGGCATGCCCAGCCGCTGCGACAGTACCGCCACGTCGACCCGGATACCGCGCCTGGCAGCGGCGTCCATCATGTTCAAGGCCAATACCATGGGCCGCCCCAGGCGCCGCACTTCCAGCACGAAGCGCAGGTGCAGGCGCAGGTTGGTGGCATCGGCCACGCAGACGATCAGATCCGGCACCGCCTCGCCCGGGTAGCGTCCCTGCAGCACCGCCTGCGTCACCCGTTCGTCGGGGCTGACCGACTGCAGGCTGTAGGCGCCGGGCAGGTCCACCACCCGCACCTGACGGCCGGAAGGGGAAGTAAAGCTGCCCGACTTGCGTTCCACGGTCACGCCGGCATAGTTGGCCACCTTCTGGCGCGCCCCGGTCATCTGGTTGAACAGTGCGGTCTTGCCGCAGTTTGGGTTGCCGACCAGAGCAATGTTGAGTGCGCCCGCGCTCATGCTGCCATTTCCGAACCGGCCTGCAGCGACACCCGCTGCGCTTCGGCCCGCCGCAAGGCAAAACGGGTGGAGCCGATCTGGACCACGATGGGATCGCCACCAAAGGGCGCCGTCGCCACCACCCGTACCGGTTCACCGGTGACGAAACCGAGGTCGCGCAGACGGGCGGCGACGGCATCGGCGGCGTGCAGGTCGGCAACATGATCGACAATGGCGGCAATGCCCTTGGGAAGTTCGGTGAGACGCATGATGGTGTGCTTCAGTCGAAGAAATCAGGAACGATTCTCATTATATTCCTTCACTTTGACACTTGCCTGACGGAAGCCCAACAGCAGCGGAGGAGGGTACTGACAGTCAGCAAGAGACGCTCAAGCCCGCCAGCTGGCGGAATTCGAGGCGATCACGGGGATTTCCGACGGGCATCGCGGGCCGGGCCAGGGCTGTTTGCGCATATCAGCTGCGACGATATGTCGCAATCCCGGGGTGCAATCCACACGAAAGTGTTGGATTACAGACAACTAAAAAACGCAACTCTGTGATTTTCTTTTATTATTCGAACAACAAAGTCGCTGAAAGTGTCGCTTCTGCGTCCAAGTGACGGATTTTTTCATGCGTAAATTTTTGCAGCGCACTATACTTAATTTAGTTTCCTTGGGGAAATTTGTACTGGGCCTCGTCGGTTCAGTACACAGGCACCGGCGATACAACCGCATGGGGGCGGCATCGCCGGAACGATCGATTCAAGCAGCTTGCCCGGTCTCTGCCCTGGCAGGCTGAGCAACAACAACAATATGAATCCACATCCAGCAGGTCCAGCCGAATCCGACATGCCGCAGCAAATGCCGCTGCGCTCGTTGCTCGCTGAAATCAGTGCCTTGACGCTGCATGTGCAGCAACTGAGTCGCATGGCGGGGGAGGCCAGCGCACTCATCGAGAACAGCCAGATGCCGGCGCCGGTCGATCCCGAGCCGCTAGGACGGGACGATCGCCTGCAACGCAGCGAGCGGGTACAGCTGGAAGAAGCCATCATGCGCATCTTCGATGAGGTCTTCGGCCCGCGTATCGACACCCTTGAACGCCAGATGAGCATGAGCCTGATCGCCGAGATCGGACCAGCTGCCTTCGTGCAAAAGGTCCTGTGGGGCGAGGAAATCAGCGATATCGCCCTGACCATTGCCCTCGAACGCATGCTGCCGGCGCTCGAACAACTGGTGGAGGCCTATCCTCAGGCCTTCCTGCAACAGGCCAACAAGCTGCTGGGACGCTTCAAAAGCAACTGAGGCAGACTTCGCCCGCTGCCCGTCGCCCATACAGCTTCACGGCGCTTCACGACACATCCCGTTCGCCCCCGACGCGCCTGAGCGAACGCTGCAGGTGCGCAGCAAAGCGTGCCGCGGCAATCGATTGCCGGTGGTAGGCCAGCGACAGCTGCGCCCGCGGCGCCGGTTCGCGGATCTCGATGTAGCGCACCTGTGCCAGTTGTACCTGTTCGATGGCTTCCGGGACGATGGAAATCCCCAGCCCGGCGGCCACCAGATTGATGGCCGAGGTCAGCTGCGGCGCCAGCTGGATCACCTGCGGATCGAAGCCGGCCGCCTGGCACGCGCTGAAGATGTTGTCGTACAGCGCCGATCCCTTGCCACGCGGCACCATGATGAAGTTTTCCCCCGCCAGGTCCTGCAGGCGCAGCGATTTGCGTCGTGCCAGTGGATGCGAACGCGGCAAGGCCACCTTCAGCTTCTCGGCCGGCAGTTCCACCACCCCCAGCTCGGCTGACGGCGTCGTCACGATGCGCACGAAGGCCGCATCCAGTTGGGAAGCGGCGATATCGGCCAGCAACTGCTCGGTGATTCCTTCGCTGAGGGAGATTTCCAGCTTGCGATGGCGCTCGCGGAATTGCTGGAGCGCATGCGACACCAGCGGATGGAATACCGCCGACGAGGTAAAACCCATGCGCAGCAATCCCACCTCGCCGCTGGCGGCCTGTTGCGCGGCGCGCAGCGCCTGCTCGGCATTGTCCACCGCCGTCTGGGCGTGTGGCAGCAACACCCGTCCCACCTCCGACAACTCCACGCCATGCGAGGTGCGGATGAACAGCGCGCCGCCCACCTCCTGCTCCAGGTCCTTGATCTGCATCGACAGGGGGGGCTGGCCGATGCCGACCTTCTCGGCCGCCCGGGTAAAGCTGCGCTGTTCGGCCACGGCCAGGAAATAGCGGAGATGTCGCAGTTCCATTTTGCTCACCTGATATCTGTTTCATAGATGGCCATGCCACCTTCCATATATTGGACAATATAGCGCATCTATCCCAGACTACCCCTCTCCACAACACATGGCGGTACGCCTTCCTCCGGCGCGTCTGCCGTCCCCTTGCCATGCAGTCGCTCTCCGATTCACCGTCTTCCACTGTCCCGCGCCCGGAAGCGGCACCCACCGCGCACCATGCCATCTCTGCCGCCCCGGCCAGCCATGCCAGCCATGCCAATGGTGGCGCGGTCCGCGGCTCCGCCGCCTACCGCCATATCGTGCTGGCGCTGTTCTGCTCGGGCTTCGCCACGTTCTCGCTGCTGTACTGCGTGCAGCCGTTGCTGCCGGCCTTTGCGCAGGAATTCCACATCGGCGCGGCCAGCGCCTCGCTGGCGCTATCGCTGTCGACGGGTTTCCTGGCGGTCTCCATCCTGGTGGCAGGCATGGTGTCGGAGCGCTTCGGCCGCAAGGAACTGATGTTCGCCTCCCTGGCCACCGCCGCCTGCTGCAACCTGCTGGCCGGCATCGCACCGAGCTGGCACCTGATCCTGGTCGCCCGTGCGCTGGAAGGCATCGCCCTGGGCGGCGTGCCGGCCGTGGCCATGGCCTATCTGGCCGAGGAAATCGACGCCGGTGGCCTGGGCTACGCCATGGGGCTGTATGTGGGCGGCAACGCCTTCGGCGGCATGGTCGGCCGGGTCGCCATGAGCACCCTGGCCGAAGCCTTCGGCTGGCGCCACGCCATGCTCGCCATCGGCGCGCTGGACCTGGTGCTGGCAGTGGCCTTCGTGATGATGCTGCCGGGCTCGCGCAACTTCGTGCGCAACGGCACGCTGCGCCTGCGCGATCACTTCGGCCTGTGGCGCCGCCACCTCGGCCACGCCCGCCTGCCGCTGACCTTCGGCATCGCGGCGCTGAACATGGGCATCTTCGCTACCTCGTACAACTACGCCGGCTTTCGCCTGATGAGCCCGCCGTTCTCGTTGTCAGCCACGCTGACCGGGCTCATCTTCAGCGCCTACATCTTCGGCATCGTGTCCTCTTCGTGGGCCGGTGCCCTGGCTGACCGCTATGGCCGCGCCCCGCTGGTGACAGCGGGCATCGGCACTTCCTGCGTGGGCCTGTTCCTGACCTGCACGCCCTGGCTGGCAGTGGTCATCGCCGGCATCGTGCTGTTGACCATCGGCTTTTTCACCACCCATTCGGCCGCCAGCAGCTGGGTCGGTCGGCTGGCGGGGCAGGGCAAGGGGCATGCCGCTTCGCTGTACCTGCTGGCGTATTACCTGGGCGGCAGCGTGCTGGGCTCGGTCGGCGGCTGGTTCTGGGAACACGCAGGCTGGAACGCCGTAGCCGCCTTCATGCTGCTGCAGGTCGTGACGGCCGCATGGCTGGCCCGCTGCCTATGGCGGCAGGGTCGCAACTGACACCTCTGTGAAAGCAGAAACGACAAGGCCGGCACAATGCCGGCCTTGTCGTTTTCGACCGCGCTGACAAGCGCTGAACGAGGGCAGGCAAAGAAAATCCCCGGCCGCAGCCGGGGATCTTCATCACGACATGATCGCCGCAGATTACGGAGTCTTGTCGGACTTGTCAGGAGTGGCCGCCAGAGCTGCATTACGCTCGGCAGTGGACTCCTTCTTCTCTTGCTTCAGCTGCGCCTTGGCAGCCTTCTTGTCGGACTTGTATTCCTGCTTGGCGGCCTTCTTCTGCGCCTTGTACTCGGCCTTGGCATCGGCATCAGCCTGACGCTTCTGGACGAACGGGTCATTGGAAGGCACGGCCGAAGGCGATGCGGTCGAAGCCGACGACATCGGCGCGGTCGGTGCAGCGCCCACGGCGTTGCCATTGGTCGGTGCATTCTGCGCCATGGCGCTACCGGCCAGGGCCATGAACAGGGACGAGATCAGAATATGACGAGTCTTCATGTGTACCTCCTTGCGTTATGTTTTTCGGAAAAGCCCGAGGCTTGGATACTCAAGAAAATTACAGGATGCGGGATCGCAGATCCGTGTCATCACTATAGGCAAGCTTGCGGTCGCGCTATGTCGGACAAGGACTGATTCTCCGCTTCCCCGATTACGCAAAATGGGGAGCCTGTGGGCCTGCCTGTTCTGCGTAACGCGTGAATCTCTGAAGCCTTTTTCGACAGGAAGGTTCGAGGAGAAGTGCAAGCGTTGGTGAGGCTTGCAAGCAATCGTAACAAGGGGGAACCGTCGCTCCTTGTCGCCGGCAGATGGCGATGCAAGGAGATGCGATGCAACGAAACCAAATGAAACAACAACGCGGCAAGCAATGAATGTTCGCCACCACACGGCTTCTGCAAATCGACCTATATGGGGAATGCGCAAATGTCAGGCGGAGAAAGATGCTTGCTCAAAGGCGCCAATTCGCTATGTTCTTCAACATATAACGAAGGCCTGAAAAACTCTGTCAAATCCATTGAACAAGTTAATGCGATTTTGTATTGGATCGATAGGAATTTTTTTATCGCACCGCAAAATGGATCAACCAGCGATTATTGCCAGCAGATGATCAATTCCATTTTTCTCCAAATAAATCAATAACTTAATTAACTTCAACTACTTCATAAGTAGAAATTTATGCAACATTTTCCATGTGCAGATGCGGTGTAAAAAGAGCAGTACAGGCTCGAAAAAACTGATTGTTCGCGTTTCTGGAATGATGTATTCCGGTTTGTCTGCTTTTTCTGCCGCGCTTGGATCTCTAAACTTGGTTCCACGATGACAGCACACAACGACTGAACCACAAGTGTCGGCCCAGGTTGCAGTGCTCATCCCCTCACTCACAAAGGAATGATCATGAACACCAAGAATATTGCCAAGAACCTGTTTGCAGGCCTGCTGTTGACTACCGCTGTCGGTGCCGCCATGGCTGAAGCCCCGTATCCCGCCGAGACCCAGATCGTCTCGACCAAGAGCCGCGCCGAAGTGGTCGCCGAGTTGAAGCAAGCCCGTGCCAATGGCGACCTGCTGGTGACCGACCAATATCCGGTCGACAAGCCTTTCGTCTCGACCAAGACCCGCGCTGACGTACGCGCCGAACTGATCCAGGCCCGCGCCAACGGCGACCTGCTGGTGACCGAACAATATCCGGTGGAAAAGCCCTTCCACTCGACCCTGACCCGTCAGCAAGTGCAAGAAGAACTGCAGCAAGCCCGCAACCAGGGCACTGCTGTAAGCAACAGCAACGCTCCGCTGTAATCCGCATGCCCTGATGCCAGGCTGGCGCCATCCGCGCCCCTGGCTGCGCATCACCCGCACCGGCGATCCCGGTGCGTCAGTCTCTCCCCAGGCGGGCCTCATGAAAGCGACGTTCTCTCCCCTCGGTCGCCGGTAGTGAGGTCCGCCTGCCTGCTTTCTGCGCCCAGCTCGCCATCTCGATTCCGGACAATTCCCGCTACCGCCCTGACGCTGCCACGCCGCCAGCCGCATTAGAAAAATTTCGACATTTTTCTAAGTTTTTCCAGCGGTCTCTATCCGGAATTTTTCCCCTCCCAAAGCACGATTTTCACTCTGCAATCTGCTCAGTTTTTGAACAATTCGGCGGAGCATTTCCTTTTTCATTTTCTAAGTTTTACTGTTTTCGACTTCTAAGTTTTCATAATCTGTGTTTCTAAGTTTTTGACAAGCGGCCGGATCACCCGATCACAGGGATGCCACGGTGCCTGCGCCTGGCAACAATGGATGGGCTTGTTCTGAAATCCGGAACGATGAATTCCGATTTCGCGTCTTTATCCGTCATCCGTTGATCTCTAAACTTGGTTTCACGATGACAGCACACAACGACTGAACCAAGACCTTGGACCGGGTTGAAGTGCTCATCCCTTCTCTCACACAAAGGAACCATCATGAACACCAAGAACATTGCCAAGAACCTGTTTGCCGGCCTGCTGTTGACTTCCGCCATCGGCACCGCCATGGCTGAAGCACCGTATCCTGCCGAAACCCGCTTCGTCTCCACCAAGAGCCGTGCCGAAGTGGTCGCCGAACTGCAACAAGCCCGTGCCAACGGCGAACTGCTGGTGAGCGATCGCAATCGCGACGACAAGCAGATCGCCTCTGCCAAGACCCGTGACGAGGTGCGCGCCGAGCTGGCCCAGGCCCGCGCCAATGGCGAAATGCACGTCACCGATCAATAAGCCTTGGCGGGCAACAAGCCGGGTTGTCCGGCACACCAGTCTCTCCCCTGCAGGCGGGTCCATGACAGCGACACTCTCTCCCCTCGGTCGCCAGTCGTGAGATCCGCCTGATCTTTTTTGCGTGTGGCCTCATCAGGCGTCGACAGCACGCATCAGAAAATCACGGTGACAATTTTTCTAAGTTTTAGCCCCTGTGATTACTTAGTTTCAACCATCTGACTTTCTAAGTTTTTCATGCCACGCCGGTGTTGTAAAAATGCGACCTCCGGCGAACTCATGGTTGCCCCTTCAGCGGCTCTCCGGGCGCGCCATCGATGAGGGTATCCAAAGCATCCGGCTGATTGCGCGAGCTCAGTTCTGCACGCATGCGGGGCAGGGCATCCGGGTAATGGCTGGCGATGAAGTTGATCATGTGCTCGCGAATCTGGCAGCGCAGGTCAAAAGCACTGCCCGAATCCCTGGCCGAAACCAGCAGGCGAATCTGCATGGTGCGTTCGCTGGCGTCGGTGACGTGCATGACGCAGACCCGCTTGTCCCAGAGCGGCAGGGTCTGGCAGATGCGCTCGAATTCGGCGCGCACTGCCTGCGTGGGAACCGAAAAATCCAGCCACAGGAATACCGTGCCGAGAATGGTGGAGGAGGTGTGGGTCCAGTTCTCGAAGGGGTTTTCGATGAACCATTGCAGCGGCACGATCATGCGTCGCTCATCCCAGATCCTGACCACGACGAAGGTCCCGGTGATTTCCTCCACGCGCCCCCATTCGCCCTTGACGATGAGCACATCGTCGATGCGGATCGGTTGCGAGAAGGCAATCTGCAGGCCGGCGAAGAAATTCCCCAGCACCGGCTTGGCGGCGATACCGGCGACGATACCGGCCACCCCGGCCGAGGCCAGCAGGCTGGCGCCGAACTGGCGCGCACCGGGCAGGGTCAGCAGCACGAAGGCCAGGCCCAGCAGGGCGATGAGGAAGTAGGCACTGCGCGAGAGCACCCGGGTCTGGGTCAGGATGCGACGGGCCTTGAGGTTGTCGGCCACGTCATAGGGATTCAAATTGACGACCGTCAGGCTCACCGATTTCACGCAGCGCATCAGGAACCAGGTCAGCGCCAGGATGAAGGCGATCGAGGTGAGATAGGAAATACGAGTCAGGCCCGGTGTATTGTCGGGCGCACCGGCCAGCACGATACGCAGCATGAACAGGATCACACAGGCACGGCTGGCGTTGAAGGTGACCTGCGTGGCGGTGGTGGTAAAGGGCCGGCCGCGTGCCAGGCGCCTGACCAGCGCCACCCCCAGCCGATGCAGGAAGATCGCCACCAGCACCGCCACCAGGGCGACGCCGAGCACGATCAGGCCCGAACGCAGCGGGCCTTCGTTCATGTTGTAAAGAAAATCGAGGTCCAGGCTCATCCGTTCCCTTCCATCTGTTGTGTTGTCGAATCGGTACGCCCGCAGGCGTTTTTCCAGTTCGAACAGGGAAGGGGGATTTTGTTTCCGCTAATTTCCGGGCACCGGCCCGGTTGCCTCCAGGGTGGCCACCAGCAGGCAGGCAGTCTCGACGGCAGCGGCCTGGGCCAGCTGCACCGGGGCTGGGCGCTGACGGGTAAGGGCCTGCAGGGCCGGCGCATCGCGCGCCTGCAGAGCCTGGGCCAGCGCGTGCAGCCACTCCAGCAGTTCCGGTGCGACAGGCTGGGGATGCGCCCACAGGTGGCTGGCGGCAGCCGCCAGGCGGCGCGACAGGGCGACTGCCGTGCGGCCACGCCCATGGTCACGCTCGTGCCAGCCCCGTTCGCGCGCCACCCGTTGCAGCAGCAGGCCGGCTTCGACATTGGCCACGCAGGCGTCGCGACGGTGGGCATGCAACTGCGCGATACCGGCCTTGTCCGTTCCACCGGCGCCAGCCGGCATGGCCGGTACCAATGCCGCGGCCAGGTAGTCCAGGTTGAGCTGGGCCATGCGGCGCAGTTGCGCCTGCGGGTCTTCCTGCTGGCGACGCGGCCAGAACAGGTAGCTGGCCAGGACCGCCACCACCGCGCCAATGACGTTGTTGCCGGCACGCAGCGCGGCATTGGCCAGTTCATGGGCCGGATCGCCGCCGACATCGGCCACCAGCACGAATACCGGTGTCAGGAAGGTGGCATACAGGCCATAGCTGACCGGCCGCAGGGCCATGGTCAGCACGGTCAGCGGGAACACCAGCAAGGCCAGCCCCAGCGGCGAATGCACCACCAGACAGACCGCCACCGCCAGCACGCCACCGACCACGCTGCCGACGGCGCGCTCCATGCTGCGCGACCAGCTGTCGGAGATGCTGGGTTGCATCACCAGCATGGTGGCCATGGTGGCCCAGTAGCCGAAGGGCAGTTCCAGCAGATGCACGATCAGATAGGTGGCCCCGGCGGCGGCGGCGCAGCGCCAGGCGTGATGCCATTCGGCCGAACCGGCGCGCACGTGCAGGGCGGCCTTGCGGGCGGCCGCGCTCAGCAGATGAAACCAGGCCGATACCCCCACCCGCTGTGCGCGCTCGGCGCGGGCGGCCTGCTTCAGGCGGGCGGGATCATCGCCGCCATGGGCCAGTGGCGTGTCCACACGCTGCAACAGACGGCCGGTGCCGCTGGGCAGTCGTGCCACCAGTTGCCGCAGGCGCAACATGATGCGGGCATCGTCATCGGCGGCAATGGCATCACCGCGCTGCATGTCGCGTTGCATGGCCTGCAACTGGCGGGCAATGGCGGCCAGCACGCGGCCGGTGCGCTGCCGGGCGCGGGGCGCCTGATAATGCGTCAGCTGCAGGTCGGCCAGCACGGTGATGCCATCGAGCAGCACCTCGGCACGGGCCAGGCGAACCAGCAGGTTTTCATACAGACGGCGCGATTCGGTGCGCTCCACGGCCACCGCCTCCAGGGCGCGATGCGCACTGGCCAGGTCGAAGCGGGCGTGACGGCGGGTGTGGGCGGCCAGTTCGGCGGCATGCACCGCATAGGCCGGGTCGTCCAGGTCATTGGCGGCCGCAATGGCGGCCAGTTCGGCCAGGGTGCCATAGGCGCGTGCGACTGCCTGGCGTGCCGGGGCGAAGGGGTGGATGCGCCAGACCGTCAGGCCCAGCAGCAGCGCCCACAGGCAGCCCGCGAAATAGATCAGGACATGGCTTTGCGAAAGCGGCCACAACACCACCGGCGCATCGGCCATGATGGCCGAGACCCCGGCCGCCAGCATCAGCACCAGGCCGACGGCTGCACCATAGATACGCGAAAACCCGGCCGCACCAGCGCAGGCCATGATGGCCAGCAAACCTGCTTCCACGCTCAGGCCGGCAGCGCTGGCGGCGACCATGCCGCCCAGGGTGGAGGCCAGGGCGAAACCGCCCATGGACGCCAGCCTGGCCCGGTTGGAGCCGGCGCTGTCGGCCAGCGAGGTGAGAAAGGCACCGATGGCGGCCCAGGAGAAGAGCGGATTGCCCAGCCATTCGCCCAGCAACAGCATGGCCGCCGCACCGCAGGCGGCACGCAGGCCTTCGGAGAGATTGGCGTGACGCAACGGGAACTGCATGCGCCAGCGTTCGACCCGGGTGCGACAACGACGGCAATGGGTCAGCAGCAGAAATCGGTAGAGCGAAAACCGCGATGACAGCAGCGACAGGGATTGCAAAAACGGGAGCGACGACAAAGGCGGCGGCATGATCACGTGCTGACGTAGAGGGCTGGGGTGCAGGCGGCCTGGAAACTGGCCATGAAGATTGCCGACACCTGCGCACTCACGGTCGCAACGACGTCATTCCGGTTCCGCCGTCACGGGTGAGGAGGGGCGGCAGGCATCGGCAGTGCTCAGTATAGGAAGCTGCGCTCATGCACGGCATGACTTAAATTCCGGCTTTGCATTCCATTTGAGAATATTCAGGAATGCATGGGGAGACGCCACCCAGCCAGTGAGAGATGGGGTAGTCGCCGTCCTGCGGCCAGAGGGCGGTCCTTGTCAGTCAACCCTACTTGCGGCCCTTGCCACCGGCGAACAGCTCGCCGCTCAGGTCCATCCATGCCCTGGCCGCATGCGAGAGATAGCCGCCCCGGGTGACGTAGGCCACCTGCCACTGCACCTCCGGCTCGACCAGGCGCACCGCCTGCAACTGGTCGGTGGCCAGGCGGTGGATGAAGGGTTCCGGCAGCAGCGCGGCGCCCATGCCGGCCAGGGCCATGGCCACCAGCCAATCCCATTGCGCGCTCTGGGCCACAATCTCGGGCGCGATGCCCTGTTCGCGGAACACGCCGCGCAGGCTGCGGGTCAGACCGAATTCATTGTTGAGCAGCACCAGCGGCATGCCGTCGAGCTGGGCGCAGCGCAGGGTAGAGCGGTTCTTCTGGAAGCTGCCGGCCTGGGCCACCGCCCACATCGGATAGCGCGCCACCGGCATGGTCTGCAACTCCAGCGCGGGGTCGGCCGGCAAGACCGTCATGCCGATCTCCAGCTCACCGCTGGCGACGCGCTGCTCGATCTGCGGGCCGGTATCTTCCTGGAGCACGATGGCGATCTCGGGATGTCGCTCGCGGAAGGCCTTCAGGACCGGGGTGCAGAGGATGTTGATCATGGGCGGGATGCCGATCTCCAGCCGGCCGCTGCGCAAGGCCTTGGTATCGCGTACCTCGGCATCCAGGCGCTGCATCGAAGCCAGGATCTGCTGCCCCTGCTCATAGACCACGCGGCCGGTGTCGGTCAGCTGCAGGCGGCGGCCATCGCGAATGAGCAGGGGGGCATCCATCTCGTCCTCCAGCTGCCGCACCATCTTGCTGACGGTGGACTGGGTCACGTGCAAGGCGTCGGCGGCGCGGCTGAAGCTGTTCAGACGCACCGTTTCGGTGAAATAGCGCAGGGCGCGGATGTCCATGGCGAGGGCTTTCTGCAGCGGGAAGGCGGGCCGGCCCACCTATGCGTTTTACGACTGGAATGCGGGAATTTTAATCATACAGTGCATAGCGATCCGCTCCTACACTTGATACAAACAAGAATGCGAGAAGTCCGTCGAGGATGCACTGCACACCCCCTAAAGAACCCGAGCAGGAGCACACCATCCATGGATAGCCAGCGCATCCGCCAGCCCGCATTGGCCGGCAAAGTGATGTCGGCCGCAGAGGCGGCGACATTTTTCCACAACGGCATGACCATCGGCCTGAGCGGGTTCACCCGTGCCGGCGACGCCAAGGCCATGCCCCGTGCGCTGGCCGATCGGGCCGCGCATGAAGAACTGCATTTCACCGTCATCACCGGCGCCTCGCTGGGCAATGGCAGCGACGGCCTCATGGCCGAAGCGGGCCTGCTGGCGCGGCGTCTGCCGTTCCAGGTCGATCCCACGCTGCGCAAGAAGATCAATGCCGGCGAGGTGATGTTCATCGACCAGCACCTCTCCGAAACGGCCGAGCAGTTGCGCAGCGGTACGCCTTCGCGCATCGACATCGCGGTCATCGAAGCCGCAGCCATCACCGAGGAGGGCATCGTGCCGACCATGTCGGTAGGCAATTCGGCCAGTTTCGTGGAGCAGGCCGCGCAGATCGTCATCGAACTCAACACCAGCATGCCGCTGGCACTGGAAGGTCTGCACGACATCTACCTCCCGGCCGCGCGCCCGGAGCGCAAACCCATTGCGCTGACCGCTGCCGGCGACCGCATCGGCCATCCCACGATCCCCTTCGATCCGGCCAAGGTGGTGGCCATCGTGCTCACCGAGACACCCGACAGTCCGTCTTCGGTGCTGCCGCCGGATGACGAGACCCGGGCCATCGCCGGCCATGTGATCCACTTCCTGGAATGCGAAGTCGAGGCCGGTCGCCTGCCGCATACGCTGGCGCCGCTGCAGGCCGGCATCGGCACGATTGCCAATGCGGTGCTGCACGGCCTGGTCGATTCGCCATTCCGCGATCTGGTGATGTATTCGGAGGTCTTGCAGGACAGCGCCATCGACCTGCTCGATTCGGGCCAGCTGGCCTTTGCCTCGGCTTCCTCGATCACGTTGTCGCAGGCCAAGTATGCGCACTTCCTGGCCAATATCGAGCGTTACCGCGACAAGCTGGTGCTGCGCCCGCAGGAGATCAGCAATCATCCGGAGCTGGTGCGCCGATTGGGCATCATCGGGCTGAACACGGCGCTGGAGTTCGACCTCTACGGCAACGTCAATTCCACCCACGTAGGCGGCACGCACATGATGAACGGCATCGGCGGCTCGGGCGACTTTGCGCGCAACGGGCAGATTTCGATCTTCGTCTCCAAATCGGTGGCCAAGGACGGTGCGATTTCCAGCGTGGTGCCGATGGTCTCGCATGTGGACCACAGCGAGCATGACGTCGATGTACTGGTCACCGAATGGGGTCTGGCCGACCTGCGTGGCCTGGCGCCGCGCGAACGCGCCGTGAAGGTGATCGAGCAGTGCTGCCATCCGGATTACCGCCCGCAGCTGCGCGACTATTTCGAGCGCGCCTGCCGCGCCGGTGGGCATACGCCGCATCTGCTGGGCGAGGCGTTCTCCTGGCATCAGCACTTTGCCACGCACCAGACCATGCGTCTGGACTGACATCGGCCGACCGCCGGGCGGCTACCGGTCAAGTCCGGCCGACGGCCTTGTGGACCACACCGGGCATGGCTTCCTTCATGGTATCGATGAAGTGGCGCAGGCGCGCCGGGTAGAAGCGGGCGTAGGGGTACAACAGCGAGACCGGCAGGGGTGCCGGCTCCCATTCCGGCAGCAATTGCACCAGCCGACCGGCAGCCACATCCTCGGACAGTACCCAGGATGAACCTACGGCCGCACCCATGCCGGCGATGGCCGCATTGCGCAGGGCGTAGAGGCTATCGGTGACCAACTGGGGCCGGAACGCCACCTGGCTGCGCTCCCCACTGTGGGCGTGGGTCAGCGTCACTTCGCGGCGGTAGAAGGCGGGAATGGCGATCCATGGCAGGTCCGCCAGCTCGGCCGGCGACTGCGGCAATGCCCGTCCCTGCAGAAGGGTAGGGGCGACCACCGTCATGCGCGGCACCTCGGCCAGATGGATCGCCACCACCGAGGGGTCAGCCACCTCACCGACCTGGATCGCGCAGTCTATCCCCTGGCTGATGAAATCGGCGGCACGGTCGTGCAGCAGCCATTCCACCGTGATGCGCGGATGGTTGCGCATGAACTGCGCCAGCGGGCCGATCAGCTGCTCCTGGCCGAAGGCGTGCGGCACGGCCACCCGCAGGGTCCCTTCGGCATGCTGGCGGGCACCGCGCAACTCGTTCTCGAACTCATCCCAGCCGGCCAGCAATTCCTTGGCCCGTTCATAACAGCGCTCGCCATCCTCGGTCATCTTCATCGCATGGGTGGAACGCTGCAGCAGGCGTACGCCCAGCGAGCGCTCCAGGGTCTGCAGGCGACGACTGATGGTGGGTTGGGTGGTGGCCAGCTGCGCCGCCGCCGCCGACAGGCTGCCGGCATCGACGATGCGCACGAAGGTCTGGATCAGCTCGATGCGGTCGGTCAGCCCGGCCGCGGAAAAGCTGGCCGTATTGGGCTGATCGGACGCGCCAGGGGTGGGGGGGATAGGCTTGCTCATACGGCTAACGTATAACAATTCTGCCGCGTGCGCTACTACCGGATGCGAGCCAGGAGGCGGAGAATCCGTTCCAACGCTGGCAAAGAGGGGGTTTCCCGGGCCGGCCGCAAGACAAACCCTACGGAGTTCCATCATGAACAGCATTCAAAAGACGCATACCGCTGCCCCGGCTTCTGCCCAGCCGGCCGCGCATGCCAATGGCCTGTCGCCGGCCCTGATCGGCCTGCTGGCCACTGGCGCCGGCCTGGCCGTGGCGTCCCTCTACTATTCGCAGCCCATGCTGGGCGTGCTGGCCGATGACATCGGCGCTTCCGAGCGCGCGGTGGGCATGGTGCCGATGTCGACCCAGCTCGGCTATGCCCTGGGCATCCTGCTGCTGGCACCGCTGGGCGACCGCTACGACCGCCGCCGCATCATCCTGATCAAGGCCGCCATCCTGACGGTGGCGCTGCTGCTGGCCGGCGCCGCCTCCGGCGTAGCCACGCTGCTGGCGGCCAGTCTGGCCATCGGCCTGACCGCCACCATGGCCCAGGACATCGTCCCGGCTGCCGCCACCCTGGCACCGGAACAGCATCGCGGCCGCATCGTCGGCACCGTCATGACCGGCTTGCTGCTGGGCATCCTGCTCTCGCGGGTGGTCAGCGGCTTCGTGGCTGAACACTTCGGCTGGCGCGCCATGTTCGTGGGTGCCTCGGCCAGCATCGCCCTGGTCGGCCTGGCCGCGTGGCGTGGCCTGCCGCGCTTCCACCCGACTTCGCGTCTGTCGTATGGCGCGCTGCTGGGCTCGCTGGGTACGCTGGTCAGCAAGCATGGCGCCCTGCGTCGTGCCGCCCTGGCCCAGGGCCTGCTGTCGGTTGGTTTCTCGGCCTTCTGGTCGACCCTCGCGGTGATGCTGCATGGCGCACCCTTCCATCTGGGTAGCGCCGCTGCCGGTGCCTTCGGCCTGGCCGGTGCGGCCGGTGCGCTGGCCGCTCCCCTGGCTGGCCGCATTTCCGACAAGAAAGGTCCGGAACTGGTGACCCGTCTGGGCGTGACACTGGCTGCCCTGGCCTTCGCCTCGATGGCGCTGGCACCGTGGTTCTCGACCCAGGGTCAACTGGTCTTGCTGGCGCTGGCCGCCATCGGCTTCGACCTCGGCGTGCAGGCTACCCTGGTGGCACACCAGACCATCGTCTACAGCATCGAACCGGGCGCCCGCAGCCGTCTGAATGCCGTGCTGTTCGTAGGCATGTTCATCGGCATGGCCGCCGGTGCCGCCCTGGGCAGCCTGGCGCTGGCCCAGTGGGGCTGGATCGCGGTAGTCGCCCTGGCAACCCTGTCGGCCCTGCTGGCCCTGGTGGTGCGGATGTGGCCGGGGGCGGCCAAGGCACACTGAGCCTTCAGCAAGATCTGTTTGCCCTGAGATTGACTGAAACAACGACGGTCCCGGCTTTGCCGGGGCCGTTTTTTTTCGTCTGCAGGCGGCAGGAGGTGACGGCGCAGCCTCATGGCTGCTACCGGGCGGGAACATCGGCCTGCAATATCCCTGGCCTCGGCCACATCTTCTATAATCCAGCCCAGGAGACAACCCATCGCCAGCATGATCCCGGCCAGTGATAGCGCCCATCCGGCGCGGCGCGGCGGCCACGCGGCGAACAACACGGCACGGTGAACGGCATGGCCCTGTATTTCAAGAACAAGCGACAGAAGACCTTCCTTGGTGCGCCCGTGGGCTGGCCACTGATGTTGCTGATGGCCGTCGACCTCTGCATTGCGGCCCTGATGTTTCTGTCCGATCACGACTGGAGCGGTCTGATCCTCCTGTATCCGCCACTGGCGCTGGCGCTGGCGATGCTGGCCGATGCCCGCAAGGAGAAACGCGCCGCCCAGGAAGCTGAACGACAAGCCGCCCGTCGCCAACGCCGTTGAAACGGCCTCACCCAATCCATCCGATGACCCAAGCTGCTGATCGTGCTGCCCTGCTGCTGGCTTCCCGCCTCAATTTTTCCTATCCCGGTCTGGATCTGTTCCAGGATTTCTCGGCTCGCATCACCTCCGGCGTGACGCTGGTGCGCGGCGGCGATGGGCGCGGCAAGACCACGCTGCTGAACCTGCTGGGCGGCTTCATGCCGGCACGCGATGGGGTTCTGGAACTGGACGGCATGCGCCTGGACAGCGATGGCGAAGCCTATCGACGTCAGGTCTTCTTCATCGACCCGCGTACCGAGGCCTACGACCAGATGTTGCCGGCGGAGGTATTCGCGGCGATGGCCGAGCGGTTTCCGCACTTCGACCACAGCCTGTTGCCGGCCCTGACCGAGGGCCTGTCGCTGACGCCCCATCTGGAAAAGAAGCTCTTCATGCTCTCCACCGGCAGCAAGCGCAAGGTCTACCTGGCTGCCGCCTTTGCCGCCCACGCCAGGCTCACGCTGCTGGACGACCCCTACGCCAGCCTCGACCGGGCCTCGATCAACTTCGTCGCCGCCACGCTCGATGCGCATGCCGATGATGCCCAGCAGGCGTGGGTGGTGGCGATGTACGAAACCCCGACGGCCATCCGCCTGGCCGGGACCATCGACCTGGGCGACTGAGCGATCCCACGCCCGGTCCCCGTTCCACCTTCACATTCTCTCCCCGCCGAGTTGCGTCGGGACGCCTGAGTCTTGGGCCTGTCGGCGCTCGCCCGCAACAAGGCCGTGCTTGGTTTCAACTGCATCGTCTTCTATGCTGGAGAAGGCAGGGCACAACCGGACTGCTGCCCGTGCCTTGCTTTCCGGTTACGTCGCCCAGCCTCCTTGCCTACCGACAATGAAACGATAACAGGGGGAATTCCATGCAACTTTCCAACGTCACCATCCGTGTGCGTCTGTGGTTGGGCTTCGGCCTGCTGATGGTACTGATGCTGGCCATGGCCGCCAGCGGCATCGTGCGGCTGGCTCAGCTGAATGGCCAGATGAAGGATGTGATCCACGACAAGTATCCCAAGACCGTAGTAGCCGGCGACATTGTCGACCAGCTCAATCTGGTGGCACGCTCGGTGCGCAACATCGTGCTGCTCAAGAAGGAAGCGCAGATCAAGAGCGAGTACGAGCGCATCAGCGGGGCCGACAAGGCCGTGCGCGAGGACCTGGCGCAACTGGACCGCCTGCTTACCGACGCCGACAGCCGTGCCGCCCTGGGCAAGCTGATCAGCGCCCAGACGGCCTACATGGAAAAACGCGACAAGGTCCTGACCATGGTGCAGCAGGGTGGCAAGGAGGGCGCCATCGATGTGCTCATCGACGAAGTGCGCCCGGTACAGAGCGCCACCATGAGCGCCGCCGACGCCCTCATCAAGCTGCAGCACGACATGATGAAAAGGGCGGGCGACGAAGTCGAGGACAACTACCAGCAAGCGCGCGCGCTGCTGCTGACGCTGGCCGTCGTCGGTCTGGCGGCCGCCACCGCCATCGCCTGGATGATCACGCGCAGCATCACCCGGCCCCTGGACCGCGCCGTACGCGTGGCCGAGACGGTGGCGGCCGGCGACCTGACCTCGGCCATCGACGCCCATGGGCGCGATGAGACCAGCATGCTCCTGCGTGCCTTGAAGAAGATGAATGACCGGCTGCTGGAGATCGTGAGCCAGGTGCGCGTCTCCACCGACACCATCGCCACGGCAAGCAGCGAGATTGCGCGAGGCAACCTGGACTTGTCTTCCCGCACCGAAGAGCAGGCAGCTTCGCTGGAGGAGACCGCCTCCTCGATGGAGCAGCTCACCGCCACCGTCCGGCAAAACGCCAGCCACGCCGGCCAGGCCGATCAACTTGCGGGCTCGGCCTCGGACATCGCGCGCCAGGGAGGGGACGTGGTCAGCCAGGTGGTAAAGACCATGGGAGCCATCGACGATTCTTCCAGGAAGATCGTGGACATCATCGGTGTCATCGATGGCATCGCCTTCCAGACCAACATCCTCGCCCTGAACGCAGCGGTGGAAGCGGCCCGCGCCGGCGAGCAGGGCCGCGGCTTTGCGGTGGTGGCCTCGGAGGAGCGTGCGCTGGCGCAACGCTCGGCCACGGCGGCCCACGAGATCAAAGGCCTCATCGCCGACTCGGTACAGCGGGTCAGCGATGGCAGCAAGCTGGTGGAGCAGGCCGGGCTGACCATGCAGGAGGTGGTGCAAAGCGTGCAGCGGGTGGGCGCCGTGGTCAACGAGATCAGCTCAGCCGGGCAGGAACAGAGCGCCGGCATCGAACAGGTGAACCTGGCTATCGTGCAGATGGACCAGGTGACCCAGCAGAATGCGGCGCTCGTAGAGCAAGCCGCTGCGGCGGCGCAGTCGTTGCAGGACCAGGCCGCGCAACTGGCGCGGCTGGTGTCGGTGTTCAGGCTGGAAGGAGGAACGCCGGGGTTGGCGGTGCTGGAGTTGCCGACAAGGGGTCGGCTGGCCTATGCGTAAGTCGACCGCTATTGAGCGCTGAAGTTGTTGGCACTGGCAATCAGGGTCGCGCCGCAACTGGTCTTGTGGCCCTCGTAGGCGACGGCGACGCCATTGATCTTGTGATGGGCATGGCCTTCGACGATGGTGCAATTCTCGTGACCCTTCTGCGGGCAACTGCAGGGGTCGCCTACACGGGCCACGGCAATGCCATTGACCTTGAAGTGTGAGGCGCTGACGCTGGTGACCTTGCCGCCGTGGGAGGTGGCGTCACCGAGACGAATGATCTTGGGCATGGGGATTTCCTTTCGGGCAGGGATTGGAGAGAGTGATCAGGAGGCGGACTCGGCGGGGTGGGCAACGCCGGATTGTGGAGTCTCGGCAGGCTGGGGCATCCCGGCAGGGGGATCGCGGTGAAGCAGCTTTTCGGGGCTTGCGGTGGGGCGTACGCGGAAGCTGTTGAGAACTTCGTCCCAGAGCTTCATGGCTTGCTCATCCGTTAGTTTTGTCTTTTGCGGATTGCGGTCTTTGTCGCGGTGACCGGTGGTGAGTTCGATCTTGAAAGCTGGCGTGTCCAGGGTACCTTCGCCTTCGGTCTCCCAGATGAAGCTATGGCCGCGCATGCCACCACTGTTCGGCGCCGTTGCCAGATGTTCCTGACCACGGTAGGGGCCGACTTGTCGATTGCCGCTGCGCAAAACCCGTACTGACGTGGCCAGGCGACCCAGAAATTGCAGCACCCCGCCCATGCGTTCCAGCAGTGGGCGGTCGTGCTTGCTCATGTGTAGAGGGTAAAACCAGACGGAGACAAACGCATCGGGATGACCGGCGATGTCGATATCGATGCCAGCCTCTTCCAGCTCCCACTCCGGGCTGGCGATGAAGCCACCCTCAAAGCAGTAGCCAGGCTCTGTCGGGATTTCGCTATCGAGGCGCGGCCGAAGATGTATTAGCGCCCTTTCCATTTTGCCGAGAACAAGTTCTTCCCGGCTCATGGTTCCCTCTACCGGTGGGCTGGTTCCGGCTTGTGCCTTCAAAAAATACTGCGTGCCATCGATCCATCGGTATCCTTCGACTTCGATGAGACCTCTAGCCCTTCCAAATTTCCAGAATGAGAACACACGAGTTCCTGCATCCAGGGTTTTCGATACGCGCAATAGGCTGGGATCCCTTTCGTGCTTTTCTGCTTTTAGCCTTGCTTCCTTTTGATTGAGTTTACTTTGAAAATCCTCGAACGACTTCTGCTCAGGACGCTTGATCTGCAGGTAATCGTACTTGTAGTCTGCTCCGCTAAGCTTAGATCCCTGGGGTACGTCGACAAGAAATCGACCGACGCAGAAAGTGGACACAGAAGGAGCTGGACGGTCGTTCATCAGTTCTGATCGCTGGTCACCACTATCAACAGCGCAGGCGGTCGCGACCAGCACCGCTAGTGAGAAGATCAACCAAGAGAGTGCGCGTCGCATCACGACTTGCTCCCGCCTTGCGTATCGGGACTTTCACCGGCCGAGCCGCTTTCCGAACTGGGGACGTCGGCCCCTTCTTCGTAATCGACCAGGGCCCATACGGTCTTGGTTTCATATGTCGGTGGTTTCTTGCGCAAGGCCTGCCACAGGTTCGGCGGACCCAGCAGGACAACGGAGGGCATCGTCTCGCCAGCCTTGAAGAAGCGCCGACGACCGCCGGCCACATTGCCGGTGTCAACGCATCTCCACCAGCCATTCTGTGGGCAAATACTGCCGGTCCCGGCGAGCTCACCGAGAGGACGCAAGGGGGAGGATGGAGGATTGTTCTGGCTGGTTTTCTGCGGGTCCGTGGTCGGACGCACGCGGAAGCTGTTGAGAACTTCGTCCCAGAGCTTCATAGCTTGCTCATCCGTCAATTTTGTCTTTTGCGGGTTGCCATCCTTGTCTCGATGACCGGTAGTGAGTTCGATCTTGAGTGCTGGTGTATCCAGGGTACCTTCGCCTTCGGTTTCCCAGATGAAGCTGTGGCCGCGCATGCCACCACTGTTCGGTGCCGTCGCCAGATGTTCCTGGCCACGATAGGGGCCGACTTGGCGATTACCGCTGCGCAGGACCCGCACTGATGTGGCGAGGCGACCGAGCGATTGCAGAACTCCATCCATGCGCTCCAGTAGCGGGAGGTCATGTTTGCTCATGGCTAAGGGATAGAACCAAACTGAAACGAATGCGTCGGGATGATCTGCAATATCGATATCGATACCTGCTTCTTCGGCCTCCCACTCGGCGCTAGCAATAAAACCTCCTTCAAAACAGTAGCCGGGTTCCGCAGGGATTTCCGTTTCGAGGCGCGGCCGAAGATGCGTGAGGGCCTTCTCCATCTTGCCGAGAACAAGCTCTTCCCGACTCATCGTTCCCTCGACAGGCGGGCTGGTCCCAGCTTGCGCCTTGAACAGATATTGTGTTCCATCGATCCAGCGATACCCCTCAACTTCAATCAAACCTGCTGCCGTAGGAAATTCCCAGAAAGAAAAAACACGAGACTCCATACTCGGCGTCCGCAATTCGCGCAGCAGGCTCGGATCCTGCTCGTGCTTCTCCGCCTTGAGGTTGATTTCCTTTTGGCTTAGTTCGCGCTGAAACTCCTCAAACGACTTCCCAACAGGGCGTTCAATCTGAAGATAGTCGTAATTGAAGTTACCACCGCTAAGGGCGGATCCCAGTGGTACATCGATAAGAAATCGACCTACGCAGAATGTTGATACGGCCGGGGAAGTGAAGTTAGCTTGCATGTTCATATAATTGGAACGCCGGTCAGCGCTGTCGTTATCGCCACGTGTTGCAAACAATAGCGAAGAATAAAATACGAGATGGACAAGGTATCGTCGTTTCATGTCTTCGCCGATTGGCGCCTCACCCATGGAGACGAGGAAACAATGCTGACAATGGAATACAGAGTTACTGCCTGTGCAATTGGGGCGTTATATGAATGTTGATGTTCGTAACTATCATGCGATTTCGATTTTCCTTCGTGCCTGAATATCTGAATTGCATGCGGCTTAGGTGCCGCGCCCGACTCGGCAGGTACCGTGCCGTCTCCTGGACCAGTCCCATCCTGAATGCTGAAGCGCGCTCGATGCTTTCCCGCGATGGCGAGTTCTACCGTTCCGTTTAGATCATCGAGTTTCAGTACGGCTGATCTTGGAGTGCTTGGTACAGGTAATGGACTTTTCCACGTCACTTCATTCCACGATGGCTTCTGAGGATCAGCAGCGTAATAAGCGTAAGTCGTCGGGTGATACTTATCGGCGATCATCTGGTGGAGCTCCATCGCTATCTTCATATTTTTTACATACTTATCAAAGTCCGCGTTGTCGGGGCCACCTGTAGCCGTCCGCTTGCCATCGGACTTAGCTCTCGCCTGAACCTCCCTGCCCACCGGATCAATCAAATCCTCCCTCACCAGTTTCCACCAATCAGTCGTATTGTTGAGATAGATGTTCGCGTAAGGATCGCCTTCACCCAAAAAGCTCTCCATCTCTTCAGGGAACCCACGCTGCCCCATACTGATATAGCTGACCCGTAGCCAATGCCGCTCTCCGCCGTTGGCCCAGGTCCGGTATTGATTGGTAGGAAGCAGTTCCAGTGGCCCTGCGGCGTTCGCCATTACGGCGGTACACTCAGCGCCATTGCGACCGAGGATCACCTGTGCCGCCCCTTCGAAGCCAGCGCGTATGCGCTTGTAGGTGGCCGGTGCTCCCAAGGCCGGCATAACTCCATGCACTACACCAAGGATGCGCTCCTGCATTTCTGGTAGCTGTACACACGCGCGGGCGACCAGACCGCCCATACTGTGCGTGACCAGGATCACTTGCTCGCAAGACTTCCTCTTACTACGGTAATAGGCGGTAATGCGCTCGATCTCTGTAGCCAGTCGCTTCGCCGAGACCTTGTTACTCTGCAACCAGTTGTAACCCACCGCATGTACTGGATAAAGTAATTCGGCCGCGTCGCGGAGCTGCTGCTCCTTCAACACAACGAAGGGCTTCTGCGCGCCCAGCTTCCCGGCATCCTGACGATTCATCACCAGTTCCTGCCACTGCGAAGTGAGCTTCTTGCCTTGGCTGGCCGGGTCAAAAATGAGCGCCATGCTCTTTTCCAAAAAATCCAGGATCTTTTCATAGCTATCGCCATGTAGCTGTCCCCAGCCCCGCCATCGGACGCGCTCGGCGTCGGTCTTGCCCGGCGCAAACGATAACAAAGTTTTACTTATGTCATCAGGGTAGGCGGGGCCTTCGTCATCGACCTCGGTATTGTTGGGATTAAGTAGCCGCTGCCGGTCTGCTGCGGTGCGTCTTGTATGCCCAAGCAGAAGGGCGATGCCGTCCCATTTACCTTCCGGCGGAAACCATGCCGCCCCTTTATCACGGCCCTTGACCTTGAGCCGCGTCCCCATGATCCCCGGCACGAAGACGATGGGCAGCACCGCATCCGGCGAGGTGAGGCACAGGGCGCGTACCTTCATGCTCTTGCCGGTCAGGACCGACTGCGCCACATCGTTGCCCTGATCGTCCCAGCTGGTGCCGACCAGGCGGGTGGGTTCCGGGTTGTTTGCCTGCTTCACTGTCTGATTCATTGCCTACTCCTTCAGTAGATGCAGCCGGGCGATGCGCAAGGCCATGTCCTGGCTCAGCTCGGTGCGGCCCTGCTCGTCGGTGATGCCTTCCATGGCGCTGCCATCATCAAGTTCGATGCGGTAGCGCTGGTGCGCATGGGGTCGCCCGCTGCCGCGGCGGGCCAATATGAAGCGCTCGTCAGTCGGCACATTGCTGACCGGCAGGGTGATCTCGGGAACGTGCGCGTCTGCACCGCCCAGGTGATGGAAATCGGCCGAGCGGATGACGTGGTCGCCGCTGCTCTGCTGGGTGATGGCGCCGCCGCCGAGATCAATCTGCGCGCCCTGTGCAACGAAGCGCAGACGCGGTGCCTGCAGCACGATTTCTTCTGCGGCGGTGAGAACGATGCGTTTGGCAGAGGTGGCTTCGATGTTGTCGGCGTCCGTCTGCAGTTCCAGCTTGCCGCTGGCGGCGACCAGCTTGATCCCCAACCGATGGGCGAACAGGCTGATGCTTTCGGCCACGCGGGCCAGCAGCTTCTTGCCCACTGAAAGCTGGGTGTTGCCCACACTGATCATGTCGATCTGGGTCTGTGCGCCGATGGCGATACTGTCTTCGCTGCTGATGGCGACACCAGCGGGCGCGGTCATGGCGACCAGGGGACGCCCGCCGCCGCTGCCTTCCTTGTCGGTGTTGCTGCCGGCTTCCCAGCGTTCGAGGCGTTCACGCAATGTGCTCAGGGCGCGGGCCTCGGTGTCGCCGGCACGGTGGGTCTGTGCCAGGGTGGCCAGTTGCTGCTGGACGTCCTGCAGCGCTGTCATGAGGCCGAGCAATTCCTGCCTGTCGAGTTGCCCTCCAGCGGCGGCCGGGCGTGCGGCGGCGCTGATCAGTACGCCTTGTCCACCCCGCAAGGCCAGTGACTGGTCGGTGCGCAACTCCGCGCCTTCACCCCGCGCGGTCCCAAAACCCTGGTCGCGGGGATGGGTGAGCCAGCCCAGGTTCAGTTCGCTGTAGCCATGCTGGGAGGCGAGCTGCGCGCTGATTTCGCGCGGCGTATCGTCCAGCCGTAGCTGGTTGTAGCGGTGGCCTCGGACTTCCTTGCTTTTGATGCCGGCCAGGAAGCGGTTGGCCGGTAGGGCGCCGATGTCGCTGAAGCTGGGCGGCAGGGAGGTGGCGCCGTGCACGCGACCGATGATGATGGGCTTGTCGGGATCACCGCCGAGAAAGTCGACGATGACTTCCTCGCCCACCCGGGGCAGACTGATCGCGCCCCACTGGTTGCCAGCCCAGGTACTGGCCACGCGCACCCAGGCCGAATCGCGCCCGCTGTCGCTGGCACCGGCGCCATTGGCGTGGCGATGATCCTCGATGCGGGTGCCGGGAAACCGGATCTTGACCCGGCCAAGCGGGTCGCAGAACACTGCCTCGTTGGGGGGACCGACCACGTGCGCGTTCTGCAGGCGGGGCGACGGCACATCCTGTCGGGGATCGAAGGCCGGTACCACCGGGGTGCCGCGCCGTACGCAGGAAAAATGGTTGCGGTAGCGGAACGCCCGCGTGGGCGCACCTTGATTCGGGCTTTCAACGCCCTGGTGTCCATCCTCGTTGCCTATTTCCCACCGGTTTCGAACCGACAAGGCCTTCACTTTGGTCGCCAGGCTATGCGGCAGGTTGTTCTCGGCCTCGACGTCGAGGCTGGTGACGATGAATTCCCGCTCGTGGGCGGGATGCCGGTCCAGCTCCGGATGATCTTCGATGGTGATCCACTCGCCCACGCGCAGTGCGCGCACGGTGGAGCGGGCCTGGAAGGATTTGGATTCGTACGCGTGGCGCTGCATGCGCAATTTGCCAAGCTGGCGATAGTCTTCCGCGTCGTTGCCGGTACGCGGGGCATCGATCCGGTAGTCATCCACACTGGCGGCGAAGCGGCTGCCGAGGATGCCCTGGTCCGCCCGGGTCGTTTCCCGGCTGTGCATGGGGCCGCCCTTGGCGTGGTCCCAGCCATAGCGATTGACGCTGCCGGGCCGCAGGGTTCTCATCGCGCTCCAGTGCGTGATGCTGTCCTGTTCGCCGGGCGCATGATCGCGGTGATAGCGCACCATGCCGGCGGCGTTGGCCGGCAACTGGAAGGCATCGTTGAATAACACCAGGGTGTGGGTCGGCCGGCCTGTGCGGTCCTCCGGTGTCGGCTCGCCCGGGCGGATGAACCAGCCTATGCCGCGCCGCTTCCAGAGCCGGCGCAGGAAGTCGCCATCGGACTCGTTGTGCTGCATGGTGAATTCGCGCAAGGGATAACCTTCGGCCAGCAAGCTCCAGTCGACGTCGAAGCAGGACGTGAGCACGGGATTGATGGTGCGCCACTCGGAAAGCAACACCTGCGTGACATCAAGCTCATTGGCATGCAGGAAGACCCGCGTATTGCTGCGCTGGCCCATCAGCGCCAGGGCGTCGCGCAGGATCAGCCGATAGCTGGCGAGGCCGTCCTCGACTTCACCGGCACTGGCCTCGGCAATCAGGCCAGACACCCTGCGCAATTGGCCACGATCGGTCACGAAGCGGATCTCGGCGGGCAACGCGATAAAGTCCTTGAGTGGCAGATCGGGCTGGGCAGAGATGCAGTGCAGGCGGTATTCGAATGCACCGCAGACGGCCTCATGGCCTGAGACGCGGGTCACCAGCAGGAGCTCGTCCAGGCGCGGCGCGGAAGCCGGCCCGGGTTCGGCGGGTGGCGGCTGCATCAGCCGCAAATGGATACTGCGTGCGATGTCGGAGTAGCCCGTAAGCGACTCCTTCAGAGAGCGGAAAACCATGCCAGGGTCCTCGATGCGAATCCGCCTGGGTGCCGGGGGCATGCAGGACGGCAGAGCTATAGATGGAATGGGGTAGGACGCAATGCGATTGAGGCGGTTATGCTAGCGGCGGCATACGCAAGCTTCGAGGCGAGGAAGACTGTTGAAGGGTATTTTCGTTAGAATTCGATAACATTCATTGCCGCGCATGCATGCAGCAATGGACGGCCTGCACGCAGTCCCGCGTGCTGCGACAAGGCCAAGGCGGTGAAAGACAGGCTCATACCGGCCTGACCCACGAATCAGAGGCGCGCCCGCGTAGGCAGCGCCCGCCGGATCAACCGGGACCGCACGGCCCCGACACCCGAAGGAGACCAGAAGTGAATCCCACCATCCCGCCACGCACCGTGATCAATGGCACGCACTACCGCCACGACGAAGCGGCGCCGTACCACTGGCAGATCCCCGAATTCTTCAACATCGGCATCGCCACCTGCGACCGCTGGGCCGATGGCAGTGGCCGTCCCGCCATCATCAGCGAGGAGGCCGACGGCAGCGTCACCACCTGGAGCTACGACCAGCTCAAGACCCTGAGCGACCAGTTTGCCCAGGTGCTGGCGGAGGCCGGCATCGGGCGCGGGGACCGCATCGGTATCTACCTGTCGCAACGCATCGAGACGGTGATCACCCATATCGCCGCCTACAAGCTGGGGGCGATCACGGTGCCGCTGTTCTACCTGTTCGGGCCGGAGGCCATCGCCTATCGGCTGCAGAACAGCGAAGCGGCGGCGCTGGTGACCGACAGCAGCGGCATGGACAAGGTCCACCTGGCCGGCGAACTGCCGGCGCTGAAGGTGGTGTTCTGTGTGGAGCAGTCCGATATCGTGCTGCCGCAGACCACCGACTTCTGGGATCGCCTGCGCGCGGCGGCACCGCTGCCGCAGGCGGTGGCAACACGGGCCGACGATCCGGCCATGATCATCTATACCTCCGGCACCACCGGCAAGGCCAAGGGAGCGCTGCATGCACACCGTGTGCTGCTGGGGCATCTGCCGGGCGTGGAGGTCTCGCACGACAGTTTCCCGCAGCCTGGCGACCGCTTCTGGACGCCGGCCGACTGGGCCTGGATCGGGGGGCTGCTGGACGTGCTGCTGCCGTCGCTATACCACGGTGTGGCGGTGGTGGCGCGGCGCCTGGAGAAGTTCGATGCCGAGGCCGTGTTCGGCCTGCTGGCGCGGCATGACATCCGCAATGTGTTCTTCCCGCCGACCGCCCTGAAGATGCTGCGCGGGACACCCTCGCCCCGGGAGCAATGGCCTTTCTCGCTGCGCAGCGTGGCCAGCGGCGGCGAGACACTGGGTGATGACCTGATCGCCTGGGGACGCGAAGCACTGGGCGTTACCATCAACGAATTCTATGGCCAGACCGAATGCAATCTGGTGGTCTCATCCTCGTCGAAGCTCTATCCCAGTGCTTCGGGCAGCATGGGCCGTGCCGTGCCGGGGCACGACGTGCAGATCGTCGACGAGGATGGCCGGATCGTGGCGCGTGGTGCCGTCGGCAACATCGCCATCCGTGCGCCGGACCCGGTGATGTTCCTGCGTTACTGGCGCAATGAAGAGGCCACGCAGGAGAAATTCGCCGGCGACTTCCTCCTCACGGGTGACCTGGGCAACATGGATGAGCAGGGCTATATCCGCTACCTGGGCCGCAATGACGATGTCATCACCTGCGCCGGTTATCGCATCGGGCCGGCGCCGATTGAGGAGTGCATCATGCGCCATCCGGCGGTGCGCATCGCTGCGGTGGTGGGCATCAAGGATGCATTGCGGACCGAGGTGGTGAAAGCCTTCGTGGTGCTCAAGGAGGGCCACGCACCGGGCCAGGCACTGGTGGCCGAGCTGCAGCAGCATGTGCGGGCACAATTGGCGGCCCATGAATATCCCCGCGTGATCGCCTTCGTCGATGCGCTGCCCACCACGGCCACCGGCAAGATCATGCGCAAGACCCTCAAGGAGATGGATCAGTAGTCCGGTTCACCCTGCCCAGGCGTCATGGCCCGTGTGCGGCCCATTGCATCAACCATGACAGGCCGAACAGCAGGGCGCCGATCAATCCCCCCACCAGCGTGCCATTGATGCGGATGTACTGAAGGTCGCGCCCGATGTTCAGTTCGATCTGGCGCGACAGCTCGGCGCTGTCCCACTGCTTGATGGTGTCGCTGATGTGGCGCGTAAGCAGTTGCGCTACCTCCGGGCTGAGGCTGGCCATGGCCTGTTCCAGATGATCGTTGAGGGAGGCGCGCAAAGCCGCGTCCTCCTGCAGGGCGCGACCTATCCATTGCGTGGCGGCAGCAGCCTGCGCGTGCAGGGCCGAATCGGGTCGTTCCAGGTCTTGCCGTAGCCAGGTGCGCAAGCTCTCCCAGAGACTGCCGACATAGGCGTTCACGGCCTCGCCTTGCAGGACCTCGCGCTTGATCTGCTCGGCACGCTCGCGCAGGGCGGGGTCCTGCTTCAGACGCTCGATGAAGCCTGCCAATTGGCGGTCGAAGGCCTGGCGCAGCGAGTGTTGCGGGTCCTCGGCGATGCCGCTCAGCAGTTTGTCCAGGATGTCGGCCAGGGTGGCGGCGGATTTCTCGCCGATCCAGCTGGACGGCAGCAGCTTTTCGATCTTGGGATATTCGCGCTGCAACCATTCCACCATGCGTTCGGCGATGAAGGCGCGGGTCTCTTCGCGATTGAGCAGTTCGGCCAGTGCCACGATGGCACGGTCCAGCAACTGCTGGTGGCGGCCGTCCAGGGTGAGGGTATCGAGGACGGTGGCCAGCGAGCGCGACAGGTCCAGCTTGCCCAATGCCGCATGCAAGGCGTCGCGCACGAAGGCCTGGATGCGACGGTCGTCGGTGAGCGTGAGCACGGCACCGACCGCCTGCGCCATGTAGCTGCCCAGGCGGGCGGCATTCTCGGGCGCGGCCATCCAGGCCGACAGGCGCTGCGCCGGATCGTGCCGACGCACCAGCGTAGCGAGCGATTGCGGGCTCAGGAATTTCTCTTCGACGAACACCGCCAGGTTGTCGGCGATGCGATCCTTGTTGCGCGGGATGATAGCGGTGTGCCGCGACAACCAGGGCAAGGGCAGGTGGCGGAACAAGGCGCTCACCGCGAACCAGTCGGCCAGCGCGCCCACCATCGCCGCTTCGGCCATGGCCCGCAGCAGGCCGCTCCACAGCGAAGGCGGCGCCAGCGACGCGCCGACGAACAGCGCCACCGCCGCCAGCAGGCAGATCAGGGCCAATCGTTTGGCGCGACGCAAGGCTTGTGATTTGTCCATGTCGATGCAGTGCGTGTGATGAAGGTCCTTTTGCTCGCGGGATGAGACAAAGAGCAACAATCAACAGCGAAAGTTCTGATTATTTCGAAGAAAAACTAGAGCTTTTTCGAAGAAATACTCAACCAAACTACGATAACAATCTCGTTATTTTTCGATTATTCCGCGAGAGATTCGCAGGTATAAGTGTTTGTCACGGATAGTTTGTGCGTTTGTAATTGTAGCTAATCGACCGTCACCCCTAGCCGCCCGATCCTTGCGCACATGAAAAATACAGAGACTCCACCAAGCGCCCGCATCATCTTCGGACAAAACGTTCGCAGAGTTCGCCGGCTTAAAGAGATGTCACAAGAAGAACTGGCATTCCGCGCTGACATCAGTCGCACCTACCTGAGCGAGGTTGAACGCGGAGATCGCAATATCTCCGTGGACAACATGGAAGCCCTCGCCATCGCCCTGGAGATGGAACTGCCCGATCTCATGCGGCATACCCTGCTGGCGCTGCCCAGCGAGGATTCCCGCTGAGACCCCGGTCCGGCCGATGCCCCTGGCCTTCAGGCCTTACCTGACGAACCTGCCTGCGCCATGGGAAAGCGCAGGGTGAACACCGTCTCACGGCCCGGCATGCTGCTCACGCCCGCCTGGCCACCATGCAACACCATGATCGACCGCACGATCGCCAGTCCCAGTCCGCTGGAGCCACTGGCGCTGCTGCGTGAGGGATCGGCCCGATAGAAGCGATCAAAGATGCGCTCCAGCAGGTCGGCCTGGATGCCCGGGCCGGGGTTGGACACCGCGATGACGGTGGCACCATCGACGGTGCTGGCTTCGATCGTGATGCTGCCCTGCGCCGGCGTAAAGCGGATGGCATTGGCTACCAGATTGCCGACGGCGCGCCGCAGCAACATCACGTCGGCCTGGATGCGCCCGTTGCCGATGACCGCGATGCCCACCTGGGCGTCTTCGGCGATGCCCTCGAAATACTCGGCGATGCGATTCAATTCCTGCGCCACATCGAGGTCCTGAATCTGCAGCACCACATGGGCGTTCTCGGCACGGGCCAGGAACAGCATGCTCTCCATCATCCGCGACAGACGCTCGTACTCCTCGATATTGGAACTGAGCAGGGCCTGGTATTCATCGATTCCGCGAGGCTTGCCCAACGCCACCTGGGTCTGCACCATCAGGTTGTTCAATGGCGTACGCAGGTCGTGCGCCAGATCGGCCGAAAACTGGCTCAGTTGCTGGAAGCTGCGATGCAGCCGGTCCAGCATCTCATTGAAGGATTGCACGATCTCGTGCAGTTCACGCGGCGCGGCCTGCAGATCGAGCCGGGTATCAAGACGATTGGCGGAAATGGCGCGCGTCTGCAGGGCCATCATGCGCAAGGGCCGCAAGCCGCTGCGCACCAGGAAAAATCCAAGCAAGGTCGCCAGGACCGTCCCGATGCTGGCCGCCCACCATACGTCGGAACGATAGTCGGCCAGCAACTGCATGCGGTCCGAGGCGGTGCGCACCACCAGCACCACCGCCTGCTCCCCCGAGCGCGTGACGGGCCTGCTGGCGATATAGCGCGCGCGCAGATCGCCGATGTGCAGCGACTGGATACTGTCCCAGGTGCGCAGGTCGATGCGCGAGAGGTCCAGACCCGGCGTGCCGCTGGACGGGTCGTGGCTTTCCATGAGCGTACTGCCGTCGGCACGGGCGATGCGCACCAGCAGCTGATCGTGACCGGAGAGGGTATCGAGTACCAGATGACGGCGCGCCAGGATGTCGTCCAGCGACGCCGCATGTTCGACCAGATGATTGATGGAGCGGCACTTGCCGGCCAGTTCCTCATCGTCGCGCCGCTCCAGCTGCACATGCAGCGAATGCGAGAGATAGCTGCCCACCGCCGTGAAAATGAGCAAGGCCAGCAGCCCGAACAGCACCACCAGCCGCAGGCTCATCGAGGCCGGTGCGCGCTGGCTCACTGGCGCGCCTCGAAGACGTAGCCCATGCCCCAGACGGTATGCAGCAGCTTCTTGTCGAAACCGTCATCGAGCTTGGCACGCAGGCGGCGCACGGCAACGTCGACCACATTGGTATCGCTGTCGAAATTCATGTCCCACACCTGGGAGGCGATCTGCGGGCGCGACAACACTTCGCCCGGCCGCCGGATCAGCATGTGCAAAAGCGCAAATTCCTTGGCGGTGAGGTCGATGCGCTGGCCGGCCCGCGTCACCTTGCGCCTGACCACATCGACCACGACATCGTCGTAATCAATGACATCGGCCTCGCGGCTGGGGCCACGGCGCAGCAGGGTGCGCACCCGCGCCAGCAGTTCGGTGAAGGCAAAGGGCTTGACCAGATAATCGTCGGCGCCCAGTTCCAGCCCCTTGACGCGGTCTTCCACCTCGTCGCGCGCGGTCAGGAACAGGACCGGTGTATCGTGGCTGCGCCGCAGTTCGCGCAGGATGTCCCAGCCGTTCATGCCAGGCAGCATCACATCCAGGATGATCAGCTTGTAGTCCAGCGTGCGCGCATGGTGCAGGCCATCCACGCCGGTCTGCACCCAGTCCACGACAAAGCCGGACTCGGTCAGCCCGCGCTGCAGATAGTCGCCGGATTTGGGCTCGTCTTCCACCAACAAGATATGCATGATCGGATTCCTGACGGATAAGCCGATATTGTGAACCAGGCCCGTCGGGCATTCATTACAAATCTGTAATGACTGGGCAATCTTTCTGAGCGGACCGGCTCCTTAGAATCCATTCCAACGATACGCCAGACACACCACTGGTCATCGCGTCGGCCCTGGCCGATGTACGCCACCCATCCGGGCGGGCATCGAACAGGGCCTTGTGGAACCACATTTCAAAGGAGCTTCATCATGAAAATCTCGCATCTCGTCATCGGCACCCTGGTCAGCGCTTTCTCCCTGTCGGCCTTCGCCCAGTCCACCGTCCCCACCGAAGCAGCCCGCGACCAGGCCAACCTGTCGGCCCGCAACAACTATCCGGTGGTGCAATACCAAGGCACCAAGACCCGCGCCGACGTGGTTGCAGAACTGAAGGCGGCCGAACTCGGCCAGCCGATGCAGACCGCCGGCGCCAAGCCCTCCCTGCAGGACAGCAGCACCCAGAACCAGGCCTTTGACTCCTCGCTCTACAACGGAGCATAATCGGCGCCGGTCGTTACCGCAGCGGTAACGGCAACTGTGGCTGTGGCTATGGCTATGGCTACGGTGACAGCGACACATCGTGGCTACCTGCCTGTCCCGGGCCGGTAGCCAAACCCACGTCTCCTTCATGCGTGCATTGATTCTTTTCCTGGCCTTGTTGTTGCCGTTGCAGCTCTCGTGGGCTGCAGTGGCCAGCTATTGCCAGCCGGAAAAGGAAAGCCACGGTGCCGCACCCACCGACCATCCCGGCCATCCCGGCCACCATGAACATGCCGCTGCACCAGCCGGCGACGAAGCCTCACCCGACGGCCGCGGCAACGCGGGGCAGGGTGGCGACGCCGATGCGGCCTGCGCGGTCTGCCAGCTGTCCTGCATGAAATCCATGCAATGGCAGGGCGCGCCAATGGCCGACCAGACCTGCACCACGCTTGACGTTTTCAGCACCATCGCGCCCCATCCCAACTCCCACATCGCCGACGGGCCGGACAAGCCCAACTGGCCGCTCGCCGCCTAGCCCGGCGAGCACGCTTCCCTTCTTTCTGCACTCGCCGGATTCCCCTTTTCACCACTGGAGAATTCGATGTACCGGCATATCCCCATGCTGGCGCTTGCCCTGCTCGCGCCAGCCCTGGCCGTGGCCCAAGCCACGCCGCCAGTTGCTGCCCCGTTTTCGGCACCCACCGACGCGGCGCCCGTCCTCACCCTGACCGCCGCACTGGACCTGGCGGCCTCCCACAACAAGGCCTTGTCGGCCGCCCGCCTGGAAATCGAAGCGGTCGAAGGCAGCCTGATGCAAGCCGGCGCGCGCCCCAATCCCGAGTTTTCTGCCCTGATGGAAGACACCCGCAAGGCCAGCCGCACCACCACCTACCAGATCAACCAGCCCATCGAACTGGGTGGCAAGCGCAGCGCCCGCATCGATGCGGCACAGCGCCAGCTGGACATGGCCAGGCTGGAATACGCCAGCCTGCGCCAGCAGATGCGCAGCCGCGTCACCAGCGCCTATCACGACGCCTTGCTGGCCGGTGAACGCCAGCGTCTGGCGGCCGAACTGGTGCAGCTGGCGCAGACCGCTGCCGACATGACGGCGCGGCGCGTGCAAGCCGGCAAGGTCTCGCCGGTAGAGCAGACCAAGGCACAACTGGCGCTCTCCACGGCCCAACTGGAACGCCAGCAGGCCGAGAGTGACGCCACCCTGGCCCGCGGCCAGTTGGCCAGCCTGTGGAACGCCCGGCAGGCCGACTTCGTGCTGGCCGATACCGCGCTTGAGACCCTGCCGCCACTGCCGGCCATCGCCGACCTCACCGCACGCGTGGGCAACGGGCCGGCGGTGCAGCTGGCGCGGCTGGAGGTGGAACGGCGCGCCGCGCTGGCACGCATCGAAAGCAGCAAGCGCGTTCCCGACCTGACGCTCTCGCTGGGCAACAAGCGCGACGAAGAGGCCGCACGCAACATGTGGGTGGTCGGCTTCTCGCTGCCCATCCCGGTATTGGACAGCAATCGCGGCAATGAACTGGAAGCCATCAAGCGCACCGACAAGGCCCGTGACGAACTGGCCCTGGTCGAACTGCAGATGCAGAACGACGCCGCGCAATCCTACGAGCGCCTGCGCAATGCACGGGCCGAAGCACTGGCATTGCGCCAGGACATCGTCCCCGGCGCACAGAGCGCCTATCTGGCCGCCCGCACCGGCTTCACGCTGGGCAAGTTCGGCTTCCTCGACGTGCTCGACGCGCAGCGCACCTACTTCCAGGCCAGGGCGCAGTACTGGAAAGCCCTGTCGACCGCCTTCCAGGCCGCCGCCGAACTCGATCGCCTGGCCGGCGACGCCACCCTCAACCTGCAATGAGAACCACCATGACCAGCAAACAGAAACTCGCCATCACCGCGATCATCGCCATTACCGCGCTGCTGTGCGGATGGACCCTGATGAAGGGCCAGGGCGGCACCGAAGCCACCTCTACGCATCAGGAAGAGGGCGCCCACAAGGAGGACGACCATCAGGATAAAAACGGGTCCGACGGCAAGCCAGCCCATGACGACCACGGAGCCCATCAAGGCCACGACGAGGACAAGGAAGGACATGGCGAGGAGGAAGGCAAGGTCGCCCTCAGCCAGGAACAGATCACTGCCGCCGGCATCGCCCTGAAGCAGGTCGGCGCAGCGCGCATCGAAAGCGGGCTGCAACTGCCGGGCGAGATTCGCTTCAACGAAGACCGCACCGCGCATGTGGTGCCGCAGGTGGCCGGCGTGGTCGAATCGGTCTCCGCCACGCTGGGCCAGAAGGTGCGCAAGGGCCAGGTACTGGCCGTCATCAGCAGCAGCGCGGTCTCCGAGCAACGTTCCGAACTGCTCAACGCCGAACAGCGCCTGAGCCTGGCACGCAGCACCTGGCAACGCGAGAAACAGTTGTGGGAACAGAAGATCTCGGCCGAACAGGATTACCAGCAGGCGCAACTCTCCCTGCAGGAAGCCGAGGTCGCCGTGCGCAATGCACGCCAGAAGCTGCGCGCCATCGGCGTCACCGGAACGGGTAGCGGTGCCCTCAGCCGGCACGAGATCCGCGCCCCCTTCGACGGCACCGTGGTCGAGAAGCACCTGGGCCTGGGCGAAGCCGTACGCGAGGATGCCAACGCCTTCATCATCGCCGACCTCTCCAGCGTATGGGCCGAGATCATCGTCTCGCCCAAGGACTTGCAGACGGTCCGCGCGGGCAGCGCCGCCGTGGTGCGCGCCACCGCCTTCGAGGCCAGCGCCACCGGTCGCATCTCCTATGTCGGCGCCCTGATCGGGGAGCAAACCCGCACCGCCAAGGCCCATGTGGTCTTGCCCAATCCGCAGGAGAGCTGGCGCCCGGGCCTGTTCGTCACCGTCGACGTGATGACCGAGGCCAGCGAGGTAGCACTGGCCGTGGATGCGGAAGCGATACAGACGGTGGACAACAAGAGCGTGGTCTTCGTGCGGGTGGACGATGGCTTCAAGGCGCAGGAAGTGCGCACCGGGCGCAGCGACGGCAGGTCGGTGGAAATCCTCTCCGGCCTGCAAGCCGGACAGCAGTACGCCGCCAGCGGCAGCTTCGCCATCAAGGCCGAGCTGGGCAAGGGCGCGGCCGAGCATAGCCATTGACGCGGATCGCGACCATCGCGTCACGCCACTCCCACCATTCTGAAAGACGACGATCATGTTTGAACGCATCATTCGCTTCGCCATCGAGCATCGATGGCTGGTCCTGCTGGCGGTGCTGGGCATGGCGGCCTATGGGGTCTACAACTACCAGAAGCTGCCCATCGACGCCGTGCCCGACATAACCAACGTGCAGGTGCAGATCAACACCGCCGCCCCCGGCTATTCACCGCTGGAAACCGAGCAGCGCATCAGCTACCCCATCGAGACCGCCATGTCGGGCCTGCCGCAACTGGAACAGGTGCGCTCGCTGTCGCGCTACGGATTGTCGCAGGTAACGGTCATCTTCAAGGACGGCACCGACATCTACTTTGCGCGGCAACTGGTCAACGAGCGCATCCAGCAGGCCAGGAGCCAGCTGCCCAACGGCATTGATCCGGCCATGGGGCCGATCTCCACCGGCCTCGGTGAAATCTATCTGTGGACCGTGGAAGCCCGCGAGGACGCCCGCAAACCCGATGGCACGCCCTATGGCGCAGCCGACCTGCGCGAGATCCAGGACTGGGTCATCAAGCCGCAACTGCGGCTGGTGCCCGGCGTGACCGAGATCAACACCATCGGCGGCTACGCCCGCGAATACCACGTGGCCCCCTCGGCTGAACGCCTGGCCTCCTATGGCATGACCATGGAGAGCATCATCAAGGCCCTGGAAAAGAACAACAGCAATGTCGGCGCCGGCTACATCGAGCGGCGCGGCGAGCAGTACCTGATCCGCGCACCGGGCCAGGTGGCCTCGCTGGAAGACATCGGCAATATCATCCTGGCCAATGTGCGCGGCGTGCCCATTCGCATCCGTGATGTGGCCGAGGTCGGCATGGGACGTGAACTGCGCACCGGTGCGGCCACCGAGAACGGGCGCGAAGTGGTGCTGGGCACAGTCTTCATGCTGATCGGCGAGAACAGCCGCACGGTCTCGCAGGCGGTGGACAAGAAACTGCGCGAAATCAACCGCAACCTGCCGGCCGGGGTCGAGGCCATCACCGTCTATGACCGCACCGTGCTGGTGGACAAGGCCATCGCCACGGTCAAGAAAAACCTGATCGAAGGCGCGCTGCTGGTGATTGGGGTGCTGTTCGTCTTCCTCGGCAACATCCGCGCGGCCATCATCACGGCCATGGTGATTCCACTGGCCATGCTATTCACTTTCACCGGCATGGTCTCGAACAAGGTCAGCGCCAACCTGCTGAGCCTGGGTGCGCTGGACTTCGGCATCATCATCGATGGCGCGGTGGTGATCGTGGAAAACTGCGTACGCCGCCTGGCCCATGCGCAGCAACATCACGGCCGCCCGCTCACGCGCAGCGAGCGCTTCCATGAGGTCTTCGCCGCCGCCCGCGAGGCGCGCCGGGCGCTGCTGTTCGGCCAACTGATCATCATGATCGTGTACCTGCCCATGTTTGCGCTGACCGGGGTGGAAGGCAAGATGTTCACGCCCATGGCCTTCACCGTGGTGGCGGCACTGCTGGGCGCGATGATCCTGTCGGTGACCTTCATCCCGGCGGCCATTGCCCTGTTCATCGGCGAACGCGTCTCGGAGAAGGAGAACATTCTGATGCAATGGGCCAAGCGCCTCTATGCGCCGCTGCTGGTACGCGTCATGGACAACAAGCCGGTGGTGCTCAGTTTTGCCGGTGCGCTGATCGTGGTGTGCGCGGTGCTGGCCACGCGCCTGGGCACTGAATTCGTCCCCAGCCTGAACGAGGGTGACATGGCGATCCAGGCCTTGCGCATCCCCGGCACCAGCCTGTCGCAATCGCTGGAGATGCAGCAGCAGATCGAGAAGACGCTGATGCGGCAATTCCCCGAGATCGAACGCGTCTTCGCCCGCACCGGCACCGCCGAGGTGGCCTCGGACCCGATGCCGCCCAATATCTCCGACGGCTACATCATGTTGAAGCCCGAGTCGCAATGGCCGCAGCCACGCAAGACGCATGAACAACTGCGCGAGGCGATCCAGCAGGCTGTAGCCCGCATCCCCGGCAACAGCTACGAGTTCTCGCAGCCCATCCAGCTGCGCTTCAACGAACTGATCTCGGGCGTGCGTAGCGATGTCGCGGTCAAGATCTTCGGCGACGACATGGCCGTGCTCAACGACACCGCCACCAAGGTCGCCGCCGTGCTGCAGAAGACCAGCGGTGCCACCGAAGTGAAGGTGGAGCAGACCACCGGCCTGCCGATGCTGAGCGTGGACATCGACCGTCAGAAACTGGCGCGCTACGGCCTGAACGTGTCCGACCTGCAGGACACGATCGCCACCGCCATCGGCGGCACCCAGGCCGGCACGCTGTTCCAGGGCGACCGCCGCTTCGCCATCGTGGTGCGCCTGCCCGAGGCCGCCCGCGCCGATCTGGACGCCCTGCGCCGCCTGCCCATCGCGCTGCCGCTGCAGGAGGGCGCCAGCCGCATCAGCTATGTCCCGCTGGCCGAGGTGGCGACGCTCAACATCGCCCCCGGTCCCAACCAGGTCAGCCGCGAAGACGGCAAGCGCCGCATCGTGGTCAGCGCCAACGTGCGGGGCCGCGATCTGGGCTCCTTCGTGGCCGATGCGGAACAGGCCCTGCAGGCGCAGGTACGCATCCCCACCGGTTACTGGACCACCTGGGGCGGCCAGTTCGAGAACCTGCAATCGGCCACGCAACGCCTGCAGATCGTCATCCCGGTGGCGCTGCTGATGGTGTTTGTGCTGCTGTTTGCGATGTTCAACAACGTCAAGGATGGCTTGCTGGTCTTCACCGGCATTCCCTTCGCGCTGACCGGTGGCATCCTGGCGCTGGCCGCACGCGGCATTCCGATGTCGATCTCGGCAGCGGTGGGCTTCATCGCGCTGTCGGGCGTGGCGGTGCTCAACGGGCTGGTGATGATCTCCTTCATCCGCAGCCTGCGCGAGGAAGGGCGCAGCCTGGACGTGGCCATCCACGAGGGCGCCATGACGCGCCTGCGCCCGGTGCTGATGACGGCGCTGGTGGCATCACTGGGCTTCGTGCCGATGGCACTGGCCACCGGCACCGGCGCCGAGGTACAGCGTCCGCTGGCCACCGTGGTGATCGGCGGCATCCTGTCCTCCACCGCATTGACGCTGCTGGTGCTGCCGCTGCTGTATCGGATGGCGCATAGGAGGGACGAGGAGGGCGAAGCTGAGCGCCCGGGCGGAACGACGCGCCGCTCGCGCTGGATGAAGTGGTTGCCTGGCTATCGGACTGCCCGGCGCTGATGTCCAGCGGCAGCCCGGCCGGGCGGATCAGCGGAAACGATCCGGCGTCGTCAGCAGTTCGACGAATTGCTCGCCCGGCATGGGCTTGCCGTACCAGTAGCCCTGGTACAGCGAACAGCCTTGCGCATGCAGCAGGTCGCGCTGCTGCTGCGTCTCCACCCCTTCGGCGATGATGGACAGGTTCAGGCTCTGGCCCAGCATGATGATGCTGCGCACGATGCTGGCCATGGCCGCATCCTTCTCCATCTCGCGCACGAAGCTCTGGTCGATCTTGATCTGGTCGATGGGGAAGCGCCCGAGGTACGCCAACGACGAGTAACCAGTCCCGAAATCATCCAGCGAGATCGAGATATCGCTGGACCTCAGCATCTGCATCTTGGCGATCACGTCTTCGACCTGGTCCACCATCATGCTTTCGGTCAGCTCCACCTTCAGTGCATGGCTGTGGAGGCGATACTTGCCAATGATCTCGCGGAAGCGGCCCACGAAATTGTCCACCTTGAATTCCTGCGCCGACACATTCACCGCCACCACCAGCTCATGCGCCAGCCCCCGGCGCTGCCAGGCCTGCAGATCGGCACAGATGGCATGCAATGCCTGCTGACCGATCTGCTCCATCAGGCCCATGTCTTCGGCCACCGAGATAAAGCCGCCCGGCGCGACGATGCCCTTCTCCGGATGCTTCCAGCGCAGCAAGGCCTCAGCCCCCACCACTTCACCCTCATAGGTCACCTGCGGCTGGTAATACACGATGAACTGGCGCTGCGCGACCGCCTGGCGCAGTTCGGCTTCCAGCAGGCTGCGCTGGTTGGCCAGCGCCTGCATCGCGGGATCGAAGAAGCGGAAGGTATTGCGGCCGGCCAGGCGCGACTGCACCATCGCCAGCTCGGCCTGCATCAGCAGTTCGGCCGCGCCGTGGTGATCGTCATGGACGATATTGATACCCAGGTTGACCGCGCAAGGGAAGCGCGCAGCGGCGAGGGCATGGGGATCGGTGAAGGTGGCGATGATGCGATGGGCCAGCGCCTCGCAGAAGCGGAGGCATTCGGCCAGGTCCTGGGTCCGGATCTCGCTGCCCAGCGCGAACTTCGCGCCCTCCAGGCGTGCCACGGTCTGCTCGGGCGTGACACACCCGGAGAAGCGGCGCGCACATTCGACCAGCAACTGCTCGATCTCCTCCGAACTGGCGCCGCCATAGGAGAGATCGGCCCGACTGATCTCCATCACAAAGACCGCCCCGGCCGTACCGTTGCTGCGACGTCGCGCCAGACCGCGTCGCAGGCGGTCCATGAAGAGCGTTTTGTTGGGCAGCTGGGTGACCGGGTCATAGAAGGCCAGGCGGTCGATACGGTTCTCCGCATCCAGCCGTGCACTGACATCGATGACCACCCAGATCTGGTCCGCCGGCCGCGCCGGATCGATCAGCGAGGTATGCAATTCCGCCGGGAAGCTGCCGCCATCACCCCGGCGCAACAGTACGATCTCGCCGGCCGCCCCACTGGAACGGGCCACCGCCTGCGCCACGTAGGCCGCCTGCTGGGCCGGTTCGACGAACACCTCTTCGGCAGGCTGGCCGACGAGATTCCTGTCCGCACTGCCGAGCAGGACCTGGGCGGCCTCGTTGACGAAGACGATGCTGCCGTCGCGCACGAACAGCACCCCCGCAGGGATGTTGCCGAGAATGGCCGCCTGTTCATCGAAGAGCGCCTTCAGGCTGCTTTGCATCGATTCCATATGGCGCGCCAGCTGACCGATTTCATCCTGCTGCGGGATGGCGATGCGTTCATCGAAGCTGCCGCGCTCAATGCGCTCGGTCGCTGCGGTCAACATGCCGATGGGCCGGAGGATGCGACGATAGACCAGCAGCCCGATGATGATCAGCGAGGCCACCGCCTGCGCCAGCAGTACCAGGGTGTGGAAGCTCTTGTCAGCGGCCAGCTTGCGTTGCAGCTGGTAGTCCGACACGATCAGCTGCAGGCTGCCCAGGCTCACGTTTTGATGGTTCTGCTGCATCACCAAAGGCACGCTGCGCGAGATGATATTGCCCAGGCGGCGCTGGCCGTCTTCCACGCGGGCGATGATCTTTTCATCGGGATCGGTGATCTCGGCCGACACCACCTGCGGATCGAGCATTGCCCCTTGCAGCACGGCATTGATGTCGGACTTGTCCAGGCTCCACACCGGCAGCACCAAGCTGTGCTGCATGGTCTGCGCCTTTTCGTTGATCAGTGCCTGCATCTCGATACCGATCTGCTTTTCGCGCACGCCGTTGAGCACGGTCAGCGCCAGCACCACCGGCAGGCACAGCGCCACCAGCATGGCAATGACGATATAGACGCCGAGGCTATTGAGTTTCTTATTCATGGTCTTGCAGAGAACGTGACGAGGGCGAAGCCCCTCTTATTTGAACCAGTCCAGGCGATAGGTCTCGATGGCCTTGCGCTCCAGGGGCGTGAGGCGATCATTGTTGAGGACGATGACGCGTGGATGGGTCGACTTCAGCAACTGCCGCGCCTGGCGCGTGGAGCGATGCTGGCGGATCAGCTCGGCCAAGCTCGCCGCTGCGGTGGATCTTGCGCAGGCCTTCCAGCAGGGCGTCGCGGATATCGTCGCGCCCCGGCGTGGTGTAGAAGAACAGGTCCACCGGGTAGTACAGCACCAGGTCCGGCACGATGGCCAGCTGGTGGTCGCGGTCATAGGTCTCCAGCTCGCCGCCCGCTTCGAAGACCGAGCGGTTATAGAAGTCGAAGCGCCTGGCCTTGAGCATCTCGAAGAGATTGAGATAGTTGCCCTGCACAACGTCCAGGCCATTGGCCTGCATGATGTGGGTGTCGGTCCAGCCGATACCGGAGCCGATGCGGAACCTGCGCAGATCGTCGAGGGTACGGATATCCCGGGCGCGCTGCAGGCTGGCGGCATTGGCCATCAGCACGCGGTAGCCACCGCCGCCGAGGTAGATCGGAAAGGGAATGCCTTCCAGCCCGCGGGTCATGGAACTGCCGGCGGAGGTGGTCATCAGGTTGCAGTACTGGCCGGCCCGGATCAGCTGGACGAAGCGCTGGTCGGAGGTAACGACATCGGCGACCCGACAATTGGTGATGGTGAAGCGCCGGCCGGCAGCACGCAGCGCCAGCTCCAGAATGGCCTTGCGATAATCGATGAGGGGGTTGTCATCGTTGAGATCGGCCAGCTTGATCTCGATGACGTGATGGGCGGGGTCGGGGCTGGCAGGGGATTGGGCGCGGGCAACATTGGCGCAGAACGGACCCATCATCAGGACGAGCAAGACTGCGGCAACTGTTCGGGCGCTCGTCTTGATGTTACTCATACAGGGCGGTGTGATCGAATTGAGATTGGATGGTATGCAAGCATCAGGGGATGTGGAGGATTTTGGGGGGGGGGGAGGGGGTGGGGTGTGGCGGGATGGGACAGCTGTGGGGAATGGGGGGGAAATCGTTGGTGTAAAGGGGTGTTGGGGTGGGGGAGTGAGGTTTTGTGTGAGGGGGGGGGGGGGGAGCTGGGATTTTGCGTTTCAGGTGGATATTCACCGACCGGCGCCATCCGAGATTTTGCTTCATCAACAGGAAGCAAATTCATCTTCTTTGCTGCTGTAAAGGGAAGCAAGGTCGAAGTGCGTCCGAATCTGCGCCGCCTCTTGCATCAAGGAGAGCGCATCACCGGTTGAGCAACAGTTCGGCCAATCCGTCGAGTTCCGCCTTGCGGGCCTCCCAATCTTGCAAGACTCGGCTCAGAAGCCTGTAAAAGCGGTCGCTGTGGTTGTGCTCCCTCAGGTGGCACAACTCATGAGCAAGCACATACTCGATGCATGGCCTGGGTGCCTTCACCAAATGTGGATTGAGCAGGATTTCGCCTTTGGGAGAGCAACTGCCCCACTGACTCCGCATGGCTTGCTTGACCTCTGGCAGAGACGCCCCTTCAGGCGCATCCACCTGGACTGCCCCTTCCGAGGTGAAGTGGATCGACACGCGCCGCGTCGGGCGAGAGAGATAGAAGCGCTTTTCCGACAAGCGTATGTCGCGGATGCGTTCTAGCAATTCGCCGAAGTAATCCCAGCGGTCGCCACCCTTCAGCCGCTCGTCATCCATGACGAAGCCCTTGATCAGATATTGCTTGAGGTGGGTGGTGGCCCACTGCCGGAACTGGGTGCCGCGTGGCGACTTCACCCGGTAACCGATGGCCAGGATCATATCGAGGTTGTAGAGCTGTGTGCGGTAGCGCTTTCCGTCTGCGGCAGTTGTCAAGTCTTCCTTGACAACTGCCTTGATCTGCAACTCTCCTTTAGTCAGCACATTCCGCACATGCAGACTGATGTTCTGTTTGGTTGTCTGAAAGAGTGTTGCGAGTTCCAGTTTGGTTAGCCAGACACTTCCATCCCCAGTTCGGCACGGGGCGTCGCCTCACTCATAGCCCAGCTCCTTCAAGTAGCCGGCCATTTTTTTCTCCAGCACCGCCAGCTCGGCTTTGAGCTTGAGGCGCTCTTCCCGAACTGCCTTCAGGTCAATGGCCTCGGCCTCCTCGAAGGTGTTCACGTAGCGGGGGATGTTGAGGTTGAATTCGTTCTCGGCCATTTCGGCGGGGCTGGCCAGGTAGGCGTACTTCTCGACGCTCTGCCTTGCGCGCACGGTTTGTTCGATGCGGTCGAGGTCTTGCGGGCGCAATACGTTCTCGTTCTTACCGTCCTGATAATCGCGGCTGGCGTCGATGAAGAGCATCTTGTCATCGCTCTTTTTCTTGCGCAGAACCAGAACGGCGGCGGGAATGCCAGTGCCATAGAACAGCTTCTCCGGCAGACCGATGACCGCGTCGAGCAGGTTCTCTTCGATCAGCTTCTGACGGATCTGGCCCTCGGCCGCACCGCGAAAGAGTACGCCGTGTGGCACCTCCACGACCATGCGGCCGGTGCCTGGCTTCATGGTATCGACCATGTGCAAGATGAAAGCGCAGTCGGCCTTGGCTTTGAAGACTGCAACGTCGCGCTAGCAGCGAAAGCCGCCATCAAACGTTTCGCCAATTTCTTCCCCTTATTGTGTTTTCACGCGGCGATAAAGTCGCCGAAATGTTGCCTATTTTCAATTTCATTGATGCCCATCCTGAATCAAGACAATAGTTTATGAAACATAGTAAATTTACAATTCCTGTCGGGGTGTCAGGATTACGAGGTGACGCAAGGTCGCCGCTCAATTGCAGCATCTCTTTAGGGGAAGAAGCGCATGAGTTCAGATGCACAAGCCACTGAAAACGGGGAAGAGCCAATGGTGCGGGGTAACGGCAGCATTGCGCACAACATTATCGGCGGATTCATTGACGACCTAGCCAAGAAGGAAGGTTATGCTGACATCGCAAAAAAACTAGAAGAGGCACTACTCTCTGGCGCCAAGCCGACGGATATCACGTTACGGCTGGCCATGTTTGGGGAGGACATCCTGTGATTCGGGCCAAACAAATCTCCATCCGTGAGTTCCGCGGTGTGCGCGAGCTTACGCTGAACCTGAATGAAAAAAACTTCGCTATTTGCGGTCCGAATGGCACTGGCAAAAGCGGCATCGTGGACGCGATTGAGTTTGCGCTAACCGGAAATATTTCGCGCCTATCTGGTGCCGGCACCGGTGGATTGACCGTTAAAGAGCATGGGCCGCACGTCGACAGCAGAAACAAGCCGGAAAATGCTCAAGTTTCACTTGTCGTTCATATCCCGTCGCTGAAGCAGGACGTCACTATCGTTCGCACGGTAAAGGCCGCGAAGACGCCCAAATTCGTTCCAGATAACCCGGAAATCCGTGCGGTACTGAATAAGGTTTCGCTTCACCCCGAATTCAAGCTGTCCCGGCGCGAGCTGATTCGATATGTCCTAGCTGAGCCCGGTAAGCGTTCACAGGAAGTGCAAGAGCTTCTCCGACTTGATGAGATTGAGGCAACTCGTACTCTGTTGCAGAAGATATCCAATGCATGCTCGCGGGACCTTACCAATCAGAAGGATGCGCGGGAGCACGCCGGCGTCGCCTTAACTTCGGCTCTAGCTGTCCCCAAGCTGTCTGCGGCAAGCATCCTCGAGGCGGCAAACGCCAAGCGTGCGGTCCTTGGTCTTCCACCAATTGCGGAGCTGGAAGCGAATACATCCATTAAGGACGGTCTGGTTTCGAGGACAGCTGCACCAGTTCAAGCTTCTAAGGTCGCGAAAGACGTGGCCAAGGCAGACTTGGAGACGACACGATTGGCGCTCAAAAATCTGGTCGGCGAGGAGCACAAGGCATCGATTGCAGCGGTCTCGATAAAAGTGGCGCAACTGACGTCAGATGTAGAGTTCCTGAGAGAAGCATCCAAATCTCAGCTGATTCAGGCCGCGCTGAAGACCTATGACGAGCAAGTATGCCCTGTTTGCGACACGCCTTGGACCCCTGAACATTTCCGAAGGCATCTCAGGGAGAAACTGAATAAATACGCAGAGGCAACTAAGAAGAAGAGCGATGCAGCGAATGAGATACAGCCACTAATTACAGGTCTTGGAGAGCTTAAGCGTTCATTACTTAACGCGGCGAAGTATGGTCTGCAGTTACTGCCGCCCGTAGAGTGTCCAGAGCTGAAGAGTTTCGTGTCCAGCATTGACGCGAAAATTCAAACGCTGGCGAATCTCTTGCCGTTGGAGGAGACGCTGACTGTTCTTGCTGAAATTTCCGTCGCACCTGCTGAAGTTGGTGACGAACTCACTAAAATTGAAGCGGCAGTGGCAGCGCTGCCAGAGCCCTCTCAGCAAGATGCTGCCCGTGACTTCTTGAGTGTGGGGCAAGAACGATTGGTTACCTTTCGTGATGCATCTCTACGCTTGAAGAAGGCTACGAGCGCTGCCGAAACTGCTAAGACCGTTTTAGATACGTTCGGGGAATCAACGACGGCAGCGCTGGATAAGATTTACAAAGACGTTGAGGAATCGTTTAGCCGGCTATATCGGTTGGTAAATCATGATGACGAGGATAACTTCAAGGCGTTGCTGAAGCCATCGATGGGTAAGCTGGGCTTTGACGTGGATTTTTATGGACGCGGCTTTTTTCCACCAGGTGCTTATCACAGCGAAGGTCACCAAGACGGTATGGGTCTATGCCTCTATCTAGCGTTGATGAGCCACTTGGCAGGAGATACATTCATCTTTGCCGTGTTAGACGATGTATTAATGTCTGTGGATTCTGGGCACCGACGGGAGGTAAGTCGCATGCTCAAGAGCGAATTCCCTAATACCCAATTTGTGCTCACAACTCATGATGAAGTTTGGCTGAAGCACATGCGCTCCGCAGGCCTTGTAGATGGAAAGCAGTTCGCTCACTTCCGAACTTGGAACGTTGACGCTGGGCCTACCGAATGGCACGGAAAGGATGTGTGGCAAGAACTTGACGAGTTGTTGGCTAAGAATGATGTAAGGGCGGCCGCAGCCCTGTTGAGAAATTATCTTGAATATTTATCGAAGGAACTGTGCCAGTCACTTCGAGCTAGTGTTGAATTTCGGGGTGACATGCAATTCACCTTAGGAGCGCTGCTTCCTAATGCAATTGCCAAGATGAAGAAGCTTCTGAAGGCGGGACGAGTGGCTACTGAATCTTGGGGGCAATCCCAGAAGACGGCTGCAATCGCGGCTCGAGAGGAGTCATTCAACTTGGCAACGCAAGCTAGCCAGGCAGAGCAGTGGCAGCTCAATGCATTGGTCCACTATAACGAGTGGGCAAACATGCATAAGGATGATTTTGAGCATGTGGTGAAGGCGTTCCGGGCGCTTGAGGAAATGTTCGTGTGCCGAACATGCAATTCGACGCTGTACATCACACCTGACTTTGGTGAGGCGGAATCGCTCACGTGCCTTTGCGGGGAGTCGCATTTTACGACGAAGAAAAAGGCTGCTGCCTAGCTCGGTATGGCGTCACCGGAAGCAGAACGCGGGATTGTGTAGTAGTTGATACCCTTGGCTTTGAGGCCTGCCCAGATGCTGTCAGTTAATGGCTGAGTGCTGCCGCCCCAACGGAGACCATCAAGGCGAGAGATTTAGGAAGAATTCAGCGTATGGTGAGTGGACTGATTGGCGCGGAGGTGACGATAAGGACGTCGAGTGGATTGCCGGCGGATAACCGCACATGCGCAGCAGGAAAAATGCTGCCGTATTTCGTCTAGGGGGAGACGTGAAAGGGAGGTATCACAAGTGATTTATTTCTCGGATGTGTTCGGAATCGAACCAGAAATTGTCGATTCATATGGCGCCTTCAACATCGCACTGGTGAACGACCTACCGCTATTTGTTGACCCATTTCTCCTCTACGACAGCGAGCGGCCCGAATTTCGCGCCTTACACGACAACATCATCAGGTACCTGGTCTTCGTGCGGGACAGAGCTCAGGCCGACGAACTAACCGAGGGCGCAATATCTCAGTGGCTCTTCTTCCGTGAGGTCAAGCAAAACTGGCTTGGGTTCAGCCGACAGGGAAATAGCGGCACTGGTCTTGGCAAGCATTTTGCCCAGGCGCTTGCCCGAAACTTTCAACGGGTATTCCGGGACTTTGGTGAAGAGACGCTCACAAGGGATTCGCATCTGGAAAAGCTCGGCTTGCTAAGCGGTGGTGTGGGCCGAGACCACCTGAGCGACTTCACCACGAACCTCATCAAAGGTCACTTGCTCAAGTACACCGAGGACTTTGCCAAAGCACATCTGCAACCGAACCGAACGAAGCGAGTCCATATCGAGCGAGTCAGCTTCAACTATGAGACGCGGCGCTGGCAGTCCGGACACTTCACGTTGCCATGGCATGCCGGCGACTACGTCATCCTCACGCCGTGCGAGATTCTGACCCGCGATGAGGCTTGGATTAACCAAAGCGACATGCTCAATCAGTTCCTCCAGCTTCGACAGTCATTACCCGACGAACACCTCCGTGCCCAAGTTAACGACCATTTCCTTCGACAAATCAATGAACGGTCGACGACGGAAGAACGCAAGGCTGCCGCGTTACGCACCATTGAGAAATTTACCGAGTTGATTGACCACTACATCAAGTGGAAAGAGGACCATGCTGGCGAGGCGCATACCATCAGCAACAAGAAGGTTCAGGAAACACATACACAGTTCGTAGAGAACATCCGCGAATTGGTACTGAATCATCTTGCTGGTACCGAGTTCTATGAGAGAGGCAACTCATACGAGGAAGCCCTGGAACGAGTGAAATATCTGAAACACGTCATCGAAGACAACGACGGATATCGGGTCTTTTACGTAGACGGCGCACCCGTCAAGCGCGAGAGCGACCTTCACACCATGTTCCGTCTGACTTGGTATGCAACGGCGTTTGATGTAAATGCCGAAGTCAATAATGGTCGCGGGCCAGTGGATTACAAGGTCTCGAAAGGAAAGCGGAACGCCAGCCTGGTCGAGTTTAAACTGGCGAGCAATTCAAGCCTACGGCGTAACCTTGAGAAACAAGTCGAAGTCTACGCCAAGGCCAGTCAGACTGACCGCGCCATCAAGGTGATTTTGTATTTTTCCGTTAGTGAGCTGGAGAAGGTCATGGGCATTCTCCGTGACTTGAAGCTCCAAGACAGGGAGGACATCGTACTTATTGATGCGGGAAGGGAAAACAAGACATCAGGGTCAAAGACCTGATTACGGAATACTTCAACTAATGAAAAATTCGGCTAGAACGCTAGAATTGAACGGTAGCTGTTGGTTCAAGAGCGACCGTTGTGAAATGTAATATATAAATCTGCGTTTGTACCTATCTCCTTCCAACCATGTCGACCGTGCAAGACCTAACACCAACAACGAGACAGCGCGTCCGGGACGTCGTCAACCACCTCGGCATCGCAATGACGACGAAGTATGACTGGTGTTTCAGTAATCCCAGCGGCCCCTATCTGGTCAATATCTGGCATGACCAAATGCAAGAAGAGAACGGCGTCATTTATTTTGTCGACAGAGCGTCCACCTGGGGGGAGGAAAACCGAGCTACAGCCACGCAGGCGCAACTGAACCGTGCGAGCGCAGTATCTTCGCTAATCCAAACGGCCTACTACACCAAAGCGCCTGTTAATGTTGCCATTCTCGACGGCACACGCAAAACAGTTGGGCTTCGCGAAACCAGCCAAGCAAAACAAAGGGAGCTCGACTCAGTCCTCTGGTATCCGCATCATAAGGAGGCGGATGGCAACATCCGCGTCATTCGGGGCAAACCGCAACCAGATAACTTTGACCCCTACAACGAAGAACAGCCACAGCAAAAGCAGACAGCTGCACCAACACCACCCAACAAAGTGAAAGGTTCAGGCACAGAGATTTTTGAGCGTGACTCAGAAGTTGTAAAAGCTGTGAAGCAACGGGCAGCTAATGGTTGTTGCGAGTTTTGTGGCCAGGAGGGCTTCAAAACTGCAAGCGGTGGATTCTATCTTGAAGCGCATCACGTCATCCCGTTGAACTGCGGAGGACCGGACGACGTTCGCAACGTGGTGGCAATCTGTGCCGATGACCATCGCCGTGCGCATTTTGGTGAGGACCGCCATGCTGTTCGCGACAAAATGATTTGGGACGTACTCGCAGTCCATTATCCGAACGACACGGAGTTTTTTGAGGCGATGGATGAGAAGTCTCTCGAGATTAAACGGAGCGCCTCTGGACAACAAAAACTCGAAGACCACAGGATGGATAACTACCGTCACAACGAAGTCAGTTAGGGTCTTCTCCCAAGCATGAACTTGTTGCTCTGACAGGGCAGTTAGCTACCCCTCGAATACTGGAGCCACTGCTTCCTGTCTGGAGCCAATTTGCAAGAGGTATCGACAAGAGTTTGCTAATAGCCCATAAATTCGAGCTATTAACAGGACAAACCCATAAATTTCTCAGTTTATGGGTTTGTTTTGTAGGGAGTCACAGTAAGTGAAAATCCAGGGCACTGATTTCAAAGGCTTTTTTCACAATCGTGAATATGCGCCGGAGCTGCAAAGAATCAGATTAAGTGAAAAAAAATGAATATGCGTCACAGATAATGAAATTGGGGATACTCCTCAAGCACAGTCACCGCTATTTGCTGACCATTATCGATTATTTCTTCATTTCCCTCTGTTCGCGTATGCATCAACGCCGACCGCTCAATTCGGTTCGCTAAACTCCTAACGCTGTGTCAGTAGTGCAATGGCCTCAAATAACAGGTCAACGATTATTTCCGATACAACGGCATACTGGCTTTCTTGCCCGGAGAGAAACATGAACGTAGATCGGACGGAAGAAAAATTTTGCGCTAGCAAAATCAGATGCACAGCACTCGGCCCCCTGACGCCGGCCAACCAGTTTTGCACAGTCCTCTCGCTTGCGTTCGTAAGCTTACACAGCGTCTTCACAGCGTGCCGAGATGTTCCAATCTCTTGCTTGAGCGCGACCTCAATCGCTATCGCATATTCATGAGATGTTAAATTTTTGGGAGCTTGATTCCGCAATTTTTTGCGTGCTTCTCGCAACATATTTCACCTCAGCGAAAGTATATTGATCCCAGACATAGGAGGTTAGGTCGTAGCGCAGATGCATTAGATGAGGTGAAGGCGATGTCTTCAAACAGACCCGCAAATCGCACCCAGGACAAAGCTACTCAGCAGCGTGCTGCTGCGTATGTACGTATGTCCACTGAGCACCAGCAATATTCGACCGAAAATCAGCTCGAGGTAATAACAGCGTTCGCTCTGTCACGAAACCTGGAAATTACTAAGGTCTACACGGATGCGGGCAAGAGTGGATTACGACTAGAAGGTCGTGACCAGTTGAAGTCACTTTTGATTGACGTAGAGTCTGGAGTCGCTGAATTCGGAGTTATTTTAGTCTACGACGTCAGCAGATGGGGGCGTTTTCAGGATCCCGATGAGAGTGCTAGCTACGAGATTCGTTGCAAGCAAGCGGGTGTTCGAGTTCTTTACTGTGCAGAACAATTTGAAAATGACGGTAGCGCGGTTTCTAGCATCATCAAGAATGTCAAACGGACAATGGCTGGGGAGTACAGCCGCGAATTAAGTGTAAAGGTTCATGCAGGTCAGCTACGGCTGATTCAGCTTGGAGTTCGTCAAGGCGGCGCTGCTGGATACGGCCTACGAAGAATGCTGGTTGATCATACTGGGAACCACAAAGGAATACTGCAGGCTGGCGAACATAAATCCATTCAAACAGACAGAGTAATCTTAGTACCAGGACCGGAAGACGAGACGGAAACGGTTCGATGGATTTACAGCGCATTTGTCGAAGACGGTTTGAGTGAGGCTGAAATTGCTGCCAGGCTTAACGATCAGGGTAAGCTGACAGATCGCCGGACGTCATGGACACGTGGTACGGTTCATCAAATTTTGATTAATGAGAAGTATGTAGGAGATAACGTCTGGAACCGTACATCGTTCAAACTTAAGTTGGAGCGTGTTCACAACCCGCCAGCTGCTTGGGCCCGCGCTGAGGGAGCTTTTTCTCCTCTTGTAGACCGCCTCATTTTCAATGCAGCACGTCAAATCATTTTGGCCCGCTCTTATCGGCTTACTGACGATGAAATGCTGGATGCGCTGAAACGATTATTGCATCAACATGGACGGCTCTCAGGAATAATCATTGACGAATCTAATGGCTGCCCGTCTAGCAGCGCGTTCGCCAGCCGCTTCGGCAGCCTCATTAGAACATATACACTTATTGGTTACGATCCTGGACGGGACTATCGCTATCTTGAAATCAACAAAAAGCTCCGGGAAGCTCATCCAAAAATCGTCTCCGCGGCGATTACCGCGATACATGCGGTTGGAGCAACGGCAGAACAGGACCAGAAATCCGATCTACTGTGGATCAACAGGGAGTTTAGTGCAGCCCTTGTGCTATGTCGTTGCCGCAGACTGACTAACGGCGTCAACAGATGGATCTTGCGATTCGACAATTTAGTACGAGCTGAAATCACTATTGCAGTCCGGATGAGCGAGGACGCATGCGCGATCCGCGACTATTATCTCCTTCCCCATATAGACGTCTTTTCTCAAAAGCTCCGGCTCGGGGAGACGAATGAAAATGGGTTCGACGCGTACCGCTATGATGACCTGTCCATGCTTACCTATTTAGCGCGCCGAATAGCACTTTAAGAGGGAAATATGGAAAATCCTCAAGAGCTTCATCCGGAACATCTAGACGCGTCCAAACAAATTTCGCTTATCCCCGCCGACCGTATTCGGATTTTGAATCCGCGCAGCAGAAATCCACTCATTTTTTCTCGACTTGTTGAGAACATTTCTGTACTAGGATTAAAACGCCCTGTTACGGTCGCTATCGGGGGAAAAGACGTAACTGGTGATTGGTACGAGGTCCTGTGCGGGCAGGGCAGATTTGAGGCATTGAAACACCTTGGGGAGACCGAGATACCTTGCTGCATCGTGGCCGCACCTGAAATAGATCGCTTCCTAATATCGCTCACCGAAAATATCGCTAGGCGAAGGCACACTACCGAAGAACTGCTCAGCGGCATTCTGGTGCTACGACAAAAAGGATACAGTCTAGAGCAGATTGCCATCAAAACAAATCTGGAGACAAGCTATGTTCGCAGTATTCTCCATCTCCTCGATAACGGCGAACAAAGGCTTCTGCGCGCAGTTGAAAAGTCTCAAGTACCGGTCTGGCTTGCCGTTGAAATTTCACGTGCGTCTAGCGACGGGGTGCAGAAAGCGCTGATGGATGCATATGAAGACGGCACACTAAAGGGTGACGAACTTCTTCTCGTTAGAAAAATAATCAGCAAGCGAGAAGCACTAGGAAAATCGGCGTATCCCAAGCGCAAGAGAGACCAAGATAGTCCAACACCGCAGAAGTTGCTCCGGATATATAAGACCGAAGTGCGCCGGCAGCAGCTGAATATTCAAAAGGCTCGTGTTCAAGAAGAACGCCTTCTACTCATCATTTCAGCAATACGACATTTTTTATCTGACGAACACTTCCGAACTCTTCTTCGTGCTGAACAGGTAAACGACATTCCAGAAGTCATTGCTAGGCGTCTACCAGGAGATCTGCTGCCATGAGCCATATCAGACACTGCTTTGACCGTGACATCTTAGATTTGGAAATTAACAAAATTCGCGTGTTGGTACCACTTAAGAAGCAAGTGCTTGTGACGCCGAAATTTAGAAGCATTTTGAGTTCGGTGAAAGAGCTTGGCATCATCGAACCACTGGCGGTGCATCCATCCCAAGGACAACCAGAACATTTCGATCTTTTAGATGGAAGACTCAGGCTGGAGGCGGTGAAGTCACTTGGTCAAAGTACCGTTCGCTGCATGGTTGCGCTGGATGACGAGAGCTTTACCTACAATAAGCAAATAAATCGGATTGCCTCAGTTCAGGAATACCGGATGATTCGCGCAGCGCTAGCGAAGGGAGCCTCCGAGGAAAGAATCGCAAAGGTTTTGGCTATAGACGTCAAAAAAGTACGGGAGAAAGCGCATTTGCTCGATGGAATTGCACCAGAGGCTGCCAGACTTCTTAGAGATAGGCAAGTCTCACCTGAGGTTTTCAGGGTACTCAGAAAAATGAAGCCCATACGACAAATTGAAGCTGCAGAAATGATGATTGCTGCGAATAAGTTCGCGAAAAGTTATGCGGACATGATACTTGTTACAACGCGGCCAGAAGCGTTAATAGAAAGAGCGAAAAGCCAGGTAGGAAGGGACATTTCACCCGAGGACATTACTCGAATGGAAGCCGAGATGGAACGGCTACAACATGACAGCCTAGCTGTAGAAGATACTATTGGAGACACAATGCTTTCCCTTGTCGTTGCTAAAGGATTTATCAATCGTCTTCTTCGCAACGAGAATATTCGTCGGCATCTTCAACGGCACCACCCAGATTTACTCTCCAGCGTTACCGCGACACTTGATGCCATCGCGGCAGATGGCCGTGGTATTAGTCAGGAGTAGCAGATGCACGGTGATATTCGGTATGTACCGATACATAAATAACGTGCCCCTGTCACCCTCCGTTAAAGGCGTATAGATTAGCTTGGGCATCATATAGCGCACATCCCTTCTAGGCGCGTCAATTTTTACCTTAGAATGGGATTACCGGTGCAAGGAGAGCATATGGCCCTGAAGGTATTTTTAGACACGGAATTTACGGACTTCATCGACCCGCATATGATCAGCATCGGAATGGCCAGTACCTCTGGTGAACAATTCTATGCAGAGGTTCCATATCCTTCTGATAAGTGCAGCGTATTCGTCCGTGACATGGTCATTCCGCTTCTGGGTCGTATTCCAGATTCCCAATACGCACCTGCTCAATTGGGCGGAAATATTCTTGCTTGGTTAGAAAAGATTCGGCGAGACCAGGATATAGAAATTTGCTTTGACTTTGAAACTGATTGGAATTTATTTTCAAACTCGCTGGGGTTCCCCATTCCTACATGGTGCAAACCACGTTTGATATCCGCTCGTAACATCAATGAACTTCTTCGTTACGCTTTCCACAAGAAGAAAAATCTGCCCGAACACCATGCTCTTTATGACGCGCAGGCAACTCGGTATGCATTTCGTGAGCGCTCTTGATCTATCTATGCCAATCAACCTCTAACTACGGCTCCCTGGCTGTAACCCGAACTGCGCTTGCTGTGTCAGTAGCCCCTTGCCGTCCGTTGAAGGCGTACAGATTGGCTTGAGCATCATACAGCGCATGGTGAGGCGGCAATCCGTTCGTCCTATGAAATGCATATACCAGTGCGTCATCTATGTCTGATGCCACTAGTCGGGACATACACCACTGCGGCACTCGGTAATCTAACGCATCAATAAACAGGTCCCAATCAGTCTGATAATCAAAGCAAATTTCGACATCGTCGTCATCACCCTTTATCAAATCCATCCATCTGAGTACGTTATCCGCCAGGTCTTCGCGTGCGCATTGCGCATGGGGGATTTTTCCCAGGAGAGGAATTACTGCCTCGCGCACAAATGCACTACACGCTTCGTCAGGATAGGGGACTTCTGCATAGAACACTTCACCTGATTCGGCGGCCATCCCAAGACTAATTAGATGGCAGTCTATGAAATCCGTGAATTCGGTATCGATAAATATTTTGATCGGCATTTGGCAGGCTCCTCAATAAACTTCGACGTCGTATCCCAGAGCACGTAAAGCTTTGCTAGTCCGACCGTTACGTGGAGGAGCAACCTCTGGCCGGGCCCATCCAACTAGCTCGGCTAAGGTATTCAAACCGTAATGGGGCAATTGATATTCTTTATCACGAGCTCCCTGATAAAGACGCTCCCATGTATCTTCCTCCTTTCCACCGTAGAGCACGTGATTCAATAGCTCAGATATTCCCCACCCCTTCTTATTTTTTTGCTTAAGCAACCATTTGGCATACAAGGGCATGCGTTCATCACGTGTCATGCTTTTTGCATCCGGACGACCCAGCGTAGCTAGGCTCATCTTGATCACATGATCTCGCGTCGCATGGGTGCGGGAGCATACTCCGGTCAACGTTTCGTCATTCAAATACGCAATTTTTTCGCGGCTGAGCTGCTCTCGAATGTACGGAGCATTTACATAAAGCGTATCGTCTTCTTTCGAAGGTGCTGCAGACGTATTTTTCCACCACCGCATTGCTGTTTCGACCGCGCTTTTAGGATCACGATAGTTGCGACGAAAATAGTCTTCATAAGGCTTTCTATTAGCCTCTCCTACGTGGTTGTAGTAATAGGCGTGTAGAAATTGGTCTACCTGCCATCCGGCAGGAACGTCAACCGTTATCCAAGCCGGTCGATATTTTTCAAGAGACTCACCTATTTGTTCAAGATGAGTCATAGCGGTGTGCCATTCGCGGCGGAAATTCTCCCGCGGCTTGTCTGGAATAGCCCCTTGAATCTCAGGACACGAAGACTCTCTTAAAATAGAGGATAGTCTTATGACCAGTTTTACGACTA
>NZ_MUXB01000066.1:0-832 GCF_001994935.1 Herbaspirillum sp. VT-16-41 | reverse complement strand
CGCCTTCCCAACTTCCGACATCCATTCGTCGGTGCACGCTCAAACTACAGCCCAGCTGGAATGGCGAAACCTGGGACAAAGCCGTCATTCGCAGGTCCGATGGAGAGGGGCGGTTTTCGGAGGAAGCGGACATTCGCCGGGCTTCCGGTATTCGGCTTGCGAACGAGCAGACTTCGCTGATTGCCGACCGGCAGGTTTTGCAAAGCCGCAAGCCATAACAGCCGGTTCAAATATATGCTTGGTGGTTACGTCGATGGCTCAGCGAACGCTGGTCACGACCAATATACCCCATCCGGCCCGCAATGAGTAAAGGTCCGCTTCTGAGCGAAGCGGACCTTCAAGAATTCCCGGTCAGGGGGACGCCACCGACCGCGCGTTGCCGAGCGGCGGCGCAAATGTCAGGCTTGGGCCGCCATCGTGCGGGCGACGTCCGGCCTGGGGGTGGCTCACGCCCCGTACCGGAGGGTGCTGGACTCGTTCGTGGACGACGGTGCCGACCTGATCCTGGCCGGGCACACCCACGGAGGTCAGTTGCGGATCCCCGGCTTCGGAGCACTGGTGACCAACTGCGACCTGCCTCGTGCGCAGGCGCGGGGCCTGTCCACCTGGCGCGGAGTGCCGCTGAACGTGAGCGCCGGCATGGGCGCGAGCCCGTACCCGAACTACCGTTTCGCGACCGCACCCGAGGCGAGCTTGATCACGTTGCGCGCCCCCCGTGCTGGATCGCCTGACCAGCGGTAGGAATAGCCTGTTAGAGTTTCTCCTCGGTGACTGCCTCGACGGCGCATCGCGACGGCCCTCAGCCCGAGCGAGGCTCGCAGCAGGATCCACT